>JAPLHR010000021.1 GCA_026389535.1 Chloroflexota bacterium | reverse complement strand
GGGCGAGCGGGCCCCTCCCCTTTTCCGGGCCAGGCTGGGGGAATCTGCTTGACCGGTGCCTCACCGACGTGGTCTGCAGTGGCTACTTCTCAGAGGCCGTATTGGCGACGCGCGATAAAGCACGTGCGCTCGCCTTAGACGCGCGTACCATGACGGTGTTCGCGGCGATCAGCCCCTACATTGAAGCCGATACCAGGGGTGCTGGACTCGCCTCAGCAACGTGGTGGCGCGACCGCACCATAGAGTTCCTGCAAAATCGCCCCTCGCATGTGGATCAGTGGTACCTCCCAGTTAGCTCACCAGTCAATCTCGAAGTCTTACCAGGGGCAGCATCAGCGCTCCTCTCGTGGGGCGCACCTGATCTAGCGGGTGGAGTGGTCTCTGGCGGATACCTCATTAAGTACAAACGGTTGCGGGATAGAACCTGGAAGGTGCTGGAGATATTGGATCCGACCGCTACAAGCACACGTGTTTCCGGGCTTGCCTCTGGCCGCTACGAATTCAAGGTGTCAACAATCTCTTCGAGGGGCACATCGGCGGCAACGAAGAGCGTTTCGACATGGCTTGGTCCAGCGAGACGAGGGGGTCACTTCATTTCTTCTGCGCCAACATCCCCTGCTGGACGGGATTAGCAAGGGTGGAGCGGGAGACGAGGCTCGAACTCGCGACATCTTGCTTGGAAGGCAAGTGCTCTACCAACTGAGCTACTCCCGCGTGAGACACACAATAGCAAGGAGGCGGCATGGATGACTATGGCGACCGGCAGGGGCTCTGGGTTGGGCTGACCGTTGGGGTGATTGCGATCGGACTCCTCGTCGCCCTGCTCTTCACCGCCGTTAGCCTCGCCGAATGCGAACGCCGCGGCGATCTGATCCGCCTCTACAACTCTGGGAGCGGACCGCGCTACTCAGAGGTCTACCCAACGGAGTGGGCGGCCTGGGTTGCGGAGTGTCGCGACTAGACCTCGGTCACCGACTCAACTGGCTTCGCCCGACGCAGGGCGCGCAGGCGATTGATTCGATCAACGATTGGCGGGTGTGTCGCCAGGAACCCAGCCGACCGCTCTTCGAAGTGCTTCACCGGATTGATGATGTACATGTGCGCCGTGGCCTTGGTCGCAACCTCGAGGACCTCCTTGTCGCCGGCAAGCTTCGCCAGCGCACGCTCAAGCCCAGCAGGGTTGCGCGTGAGCTCCACCCCAGAAGCATCGGCTAGGTATTCGCGCTGGCGTGACACGGCGAGCTGCACAAGGCGTGCGGCGATCGGCGCAAGGATGGCCAGCACGATGGTCAGGATGATGAAGATCACCTGAATCGCACCGCCCCCTTCGCGATCGTTGTCGCGCCGACGACCGCCACCCCAGAAGGCCCAGCGCATCACCAGGTCGCTCAGCAGAGCGAGTGAGCCGACGAGGGCGGCCACGAGCAGGCCGTAGCGAATGTCAAAGTTGCGCACGTGCGACAGCTCATGGGCGATCACGCCGCTCATCTCTTCACGGTCGAGGGTGCGCATGAGCCCTGCGGTGACGGCGATGCTGGCATGCTCCGGATCGCGGCCAGTCGCAAACGCATTCAGCGCTGTGTCATCAATCGTGTACACCTTCGGCTTCGGCATGTTCGCGGCGAGACAGAGCTCGCTCACGATGTTGTCGAGTTCGCGCTCCTCTCGGCCAGCCGAAGGGTCAAGCTCTTTTGCGCCAGCCGCGGCAAGGACCGCCTTGTCGCCACTGAAGTACGCGCCGAGCGTCAGGAAGAAGCCAAGAACAAAGGCCCCGAGCGCGAAGGGGATGCCGCCATCAACGCTGCCGCTGAGGGCGATTCCTGCGCTCGCCCCGAAGGCGGCGAGGATCGCCACCACAATCAGGACAAGAACCAGCGACTTTCTGCGGTTCTCGGCGGCAAGGTCGTAGAAGGTAGCCATCGGGTCGACTCGGGCCGACTAGGAGAGGTTGACCTTCGGAACGGCCTCCTCGGCGTCAGGGGCATCGAAGAAGTCGCGCTTGGCGAATCCGAATGCACCGGCAAAGAGCAGACCTGGGAAGGTCTGCACTGCGTTGTTGTACGAGAGGACCGTTGCGTTGTAGTGCTGACGGCTGAACCCGATCTGATTCTCGGTTGAGGTGAGCTGCTCCTGCAGCTGAATCACATTCTCGTTGGACTTCAGGGTTGGGTACGCCTCGACGTTGGCGAAGAGGGTGCGCAGCGAGCTGGTCAGCATGTTTTCGGCCTTCGCCTGTGCTGCAGTGTCGCCAGAGGTGCCAGCGTTGACGGCAGCGGCGCGTGCCTTGGTGACGCCCTCCAGGACGCCCTTCTCAAAGCCCATCTGACCCTTGACCGCATCAACAAGATTTGGGATCAGGTCATAGCGGCGCTTGAGTTGCACCTGAATCTGACCGAGCGCTTCATCAACACGGTTGCGCCCATTGACCAGCCCGTTAAAGGCAGAGATTGCAACGAGTGCGAGTACACCAACGATCGCGAGAACCGGTAGCAGCCCTTCCATGGCATCCCCCTTCAACTACACCTGTGGCGGCATGTGTCGCCTCTGTTGAGTATACGACCCTGGCCCGCACGAACTCCGGGTCGTTTGACGACCCCCCGGGGGGTAGGCGTAGGCTGGCTGGAGCAACTGGGTTGAGCCCTCGGAGGACTCCCCTGGTGCGGGTGCAGCCCGGCTTCCTGGGCCCCCGCGTGAAAGGCACTGAACGATGAACGTTCTCGTGGTTGGTACTGGCACGGTCGGCGAGGCAATCGCCCACCTGATCAAAGGAAAGAAGTGGCTCGGCACCCTCACCCTTGCGGACTACTCCCGTGACCGTGCACGCACGGTCGCCGATGCGGTCGGTGCTGGGTACAAGGTTGCCCAGGTTGACGCGGGGAACGCAGCGCAGCTGAAGGAGCTCATCGCGAGCTCCAAGGCAGACCTCGTCTTGAACGCCGTTGACCCTCGCTTCGTTCCTGCAGTGTTCGACGCCGCCCTTCAGGCTGGCGTGCACTACATCGACATGGCGACGAGCCTCTCGGTCCCTGATGTGCAGAACCCATTCACCGTTCCAGGGGTGATGCTCGGTGCGTATCAAGAGGAGCGCAAGAAGCTCTGGGAGGACTGCGGCAAGTTGGCGCTCATCGGCATGGGGATGGACCCGGGCCTCTCCAACATCTTTGCCGCCTACGCCAAGAAGTGGACCTTCGACGACATCTCTGCGGTGCACGTGCGCGACGGTGGCGACCTGCGCATTGAGGGCTACCCGTTTGCGACGGTCTTCAGCCTCTGGACCGTCATCGAGGAGTGCCTGAACCCGCCGATCGTTTGGCGTAACGGCAAGATTGAGGTGCGCGAGCCGTTCAGCGAGCCGGAGGACTTCGTCTTCCCTGAAGGGGTTGGCCCCGTGATGTGCGTGAACGTCGAGCATGAAGAGATCGTGCAGCTGCCGCGCAGCATGAAGGCCGATGTGATCACCTTCAAGTACGCGCTCGGCGCCGACTTCATCGAGACGCTGCAGCTGCTGCATCGGCTCGGGCTCGACGGCAAGAACCCAATTAACGTGAAGGGCGTCCAAGTTGCACCGCGCGACGTGATCGCCGCTCTCTCGCCTGACCCATCAACGCTCGGCAATAGCATGATCGGTCGTGCGATCGTTGGAACGCTGGTCAGCGGCACAAAGGATGGCCGCCCGCGCGAAACGTTCCACTATCAGGTGTGCGATGCGGCGGAGACGATGGGTCGATACAACCTGCAGCCAGTCGCCTGGCAGACGGGTGTCATGCCCATCATGGCGATGGAGCTGATCGCCGAGGGCGTCTGGGGTGGCGCGGGGGTCAAGTCGCCCGACATGATGGATCCAGATCCATTCCTCGACATCTGCGAGGACTACGACGTAACGGTCAAGCTCGAACATCGGCTCCCCGGCCGCTCGATCCTGCCTGCAACCGAGCAGCCGCCGGTTGGCGCAAAGTCGGTCACGGTGAAGGGCTCGTCGAGCCCAGCCGATACGGCCTACTCGGCGGCGGCAACCGCTGCGCTCTCCGCACCAGTCTCGTACCCCGAGACCGATGCCGAGCGACAGGGGCGCGGCGGGCGCTAGAATCCGCCCGTGCCACGAGCCGTCGTACGGCGGAGTGGCCAGTTGGGGGGAGGATACGAACTGATGACGAGCTCTGTCGTGCTGCGCACGCTACCGACACCCGATTCGTTCCGCGTCCCACCTCGCCTCGAGGGGCTGCGCCGCGTCTCGTACAACCTCTGGTGGTCGTGGCACCCGGAGGCTCGCGCCCTCTTCCGCCGCATTCATCCCGAGCGCTGGATCGCTACGCGTAACCCCGTTGCGATCTGCTCTGGCCCAATTGACTGGGAGCCGCTCCTTGAGGATCCGAAGTTCCTGACCCAGGTCGACGAGGTCGTTGCTGCGTTCGACAACTACATGACCGGCGGCAGCGACCACTGGTTCCCTCGCGCACACGGTGCCGACCTCACCAACCCGATCGCCTACTTCTGTGCCGAGTTCGGCTGGCACGAGAGCCTCACCCTCTACTCCGGCGGCCTCGGCGTCTTGGCCGGCGACCATATGAAGGCCGCCTCAGATATGGCGCTCCCACTCGTCGGCGTCGGACTCCTCTATCGCCGCGGATACTTCCGCCAAGCCATCGATGCCGATGGGCATCAGGAGCACGCCTACCCAGAGATCGACCTCTCGCTGTTGCCCCTCGTCCGCGCCGCAGGTCCGACCGGCGAGCAGCTCGTTATCTCGATTCCGCTCGGCGACCGCCGAGTTTCGGCGGCGGTATGGGTTGCACAGATTGGTCGCGTGCCTGTTCTGCTCCTCGATACAGACATCAGCGCCAACAGCGAATCTGACCGACCAATCACCCACATCTTGTACGTGCGTGGCCGGGAGATGCGCCTGCACCAGGAGATGGTGCTCGGCGTCGGCGGCATTCGCGCCCTGCGCGCCCTGGGCGTCGCCCCGTCGGTCTATCACCTGAACGAAGGCCACTCGGCCCTGAACCTCGTGGAGCGCACACGCGAGTTTGTCGCCGCGGGCGAGACGCTTGAAAGCGCGCTTGATCACGTCAAGCGCCACACCGTCTTCACCATTCACACCCCGGTCTCAGCGGGGAATGAGAAGTTCGCCGTTGACCTAGTGCGCCGCGTTGTTGGGCCACTCTGTGACGGCACCGGTGAGGCCGACGCCGGCGGCGTACCGCTGCAACGCATGCTTGATCTCGCCGTTGGCGCTGAGGGCGATCGTGGTGCTTTTGATTTGACCGCCCTCTCACTTCGACTGAGCGTTGGCGCGAACGCCGTGAGCAAGCTGCACGCGGAGACGGCCAACGCCACCTGGTCACCGGTCATCACCAACAAGATCCTTGGGATCACCAATGGGGTGCACATGCCGACCTGGGTGGGGCGCGAGACGCGCGTCGTCTACGAGCAGTTCCTGAACGCCGACCTCGATCGACTCGACACCGATGGACCAGAGGCGGCAGGCTTCTGGGAGCGCCTCGGGGGCGTTGATGCGCGCGCCTGGTGGGATGCCCACGCTCGACAGAAGGTGGCGCTCGGAGAGTTTTTGCGTGACTCCATCCGCCGACAGCTCGGGCGACACGGTGACTCGCCCCACGCACTTCGCGAGGCGGACACCTTCTTCGACCCCAACGTCCTGACGATCGGCTTCGCTCGCCGCTTCGCCACCTATAAGCGCGCCAATCTTCTCTTCACCGATATTGAGCGTCTCACCCGCATCTTGAGCAACAGTGACCGGCCGGTGCAGATTGTCTTCGCCGGAAAGGCGCACCCGGCTGATCGCGCTGGCCAAGAGGTGATTCGCGACATCTGGGAGAAGAGCCGCGCCGCCGCCTTCCGTGGGCGCATCTTTGTTATGGAGGATTACGACATGCGTACGACGCGCTATCTCGTCGCCGGCTGTGATGTGTGGCTCAACACGCCGCGTCGACCACTCGAGGCGTCGGGCACCTCGGGGATGAAGGCCTCCGCCAATGGCGCCGTGAACGTCTCGGTCCTTGATGGCTGGTGGGACGAGGGGTACACGGGCAGCAACGGCTTTGCAATCGGCGACACCTCCATCAACCCGGATGACGCGGCACAAGACGCGGCTGACGCCGAGAGCCTCTACCGCATCCTGGAGAACGAGGTGGTGCCACGCTACTACGATCGCGGCGCCGATGGCCTCCCCGCCGCTTGGCTCGACCTGGCGCGTGCATCGATCGGCAGCACCCTTTGGCGCTTCAGCACCACCCGCATGCTCCACGAGTACTGCGAGCAGCTCTACCTCCCCGCCGCCGCCCCACGAACGGGGTCCCACCGCTAACCTCTCCCCATGAGTAGCAGTGGCGCACCCCGTAAGATCTCGCTCGCGCTCACCCTGCACAACCACCAGCCAGTCGGCAACTTCGGCTGGGTCTTCGATGAGATCTACGAGAAGGCCTACCTGCCGATGATCAAGGCGCTGGAGCGCCACCCGAAGGTGCGACTCTCACTGCACTACACCGGACCGCTGCTCGAGTGGTTTGCCGCCGCGCATCCGGAGTTCCTTGCGCGCGTTCGTGCCCTCGTTGAGCGCGGCCAGGTTGAGATCGTTGGTGGCGGACTCTACGAGCCGATCCTCGCCTCGCTCCCCGCTGCGGATCGCGTCGCGCAGCTACGACGTATGCGCGAGCGCATCAAGGAGCTCGTTGGCGTGGCCCCACAAGGGGCCTGGCTCGCCGAGCGCGTCTGGGAGCCATCACTCCCAGCGGCACTGCACGATGGCGGCTATCGCTGGACGATCCTCGACGATGCGCACTTCCGCGCCGCTGCCATCCCAGAAGATGCACTCTGGGGCGCCTACCTCACCGAAGATGAGGGGAAGCCGCTCACCGTCTTCGGCACCGAGCAGGGGCTGCGATATCGCATCCCCTTCGGCACAGTCGAGAGTGTGATTGAGTATCTGCATGAACACGCCACCCCCGACGGCGAGCGCATCGGCACGATGGGTGACGACGGTGAGAAGTTCGGCTCGTGGCCAACCACCTGGGATCACTGCTGGGGCGAAGGTCAGTGGGTCGAGAAGTTCTTCACCGCCCTTGAGCAGAACGCTGATTGGCTGACCACCACCACGCCATCGCGTTGGCTCGATGAGCGCGGCCCGATCGGTCGCGTCTATCTGCCGACCTCGTCGTATGCCGAGATGGGCGATTGGGTGCTGCCACCAGAGGAGTCACAGGTCTTTGGGCCGACGCTGCATGCGGCACAGGATGCGCGTAGCCCTGAGGCGCGCTATCTGCGCGGCGGCTTCTGGCGTAACTTCCAGGTGAAGTACAGCGAGATCAATGATCTGCATAAGCAGATGCTGCGCACCAGTGCCAAGGTGGCCGCCATGCCCGCGGGGCCGGTGCGGCTAGCCGCCGAGGATCATCTGCACCGCGGCCAATCAAATGACTGCTACTGGCACGGACTCTTCGGCGGTGTGTACATCACGCACATGCGCCTCGCCACCTTCGAGCACCTCATCGCCGCCGAAGACATCGCCGACGGCACCTACCGCCGCACGAGTGCGGGCGCGGCGCTGCCAGCGCTCCTTGCCGATCTCGACCTTGATGGGGCCAGTGAGCTCCAGCTCGCCAACGCCGGTGCGCGACTGCAGATCGACCCGGCCGAAGGTGGTGCGATCACCTCGTTTGACCTACGCGCCCCCCACCACGCGCTCCTGGCGGTGATGCGCCGACGCCCCGAGGCGTATCACGAGAAGCTGCGCGCACATGCCAAAGCTGAGGCGGCCGGCACAACGGCGAACCCTGCAAGCGAGAGCGGTGGCGTGGCATCGATTCACGAAATCGTCTCCGTGAAAGAGCCAGGCCTGGCGGCAAAGCTGCAGTACGACGACTACGAGCGCCGCTCTGCCCTACTGCGCCTCTACCCTGCTGGCACGAGCGGCCGCGAGATCGCCGACGGCGCCGCCAAGGCGATCGGCAGCTTTGCCTCGACCCCCTGGGCGCTGACCGAACACGACGATCGCAGTGCAACGCTCACCGCCACGCAGCAGATTGGTGGCACGACCATCGCGGCGACGCGAACGATTCGGCTGGCGGGGGGTCGCATGGATCCGACCCTCGCCGTTGAGACAACGCTCGCACACACCGGTGGCCCCGCTCTCAGTGCTGTGCTCGATGAGGAGTGGAACCTGATGCTGCTCGGTGGCGGCGGCAACCCTGCTGCGCACTGGACGGCAGCGGGGGCGCGCACGACACATGACGCACCGGGCGAGGCGCAAGCAAGCGCGCCACTCATCTCAGGGAACGACTATCTCGGCATTGCACTTACGACCACCACCGCGCCGCAGGCGGCGGCGGCATGGGCACCAATCGAAACGATCTCCAACTCTGAGGGTGGATTCGAGCGCGTCTATCAAGGAAGCTCGTTGCACCTCGTGCGCTCCATTGAGCTTCTGCCGAACGCAACGGTCACCGTACGCACCGAGCATGCCTGCGGCCTGAGCCGTGACATCACTGCAGAGGAGGGGCTCCCCTCCTAGTCAATCTACTCGGCGAGGCCGAGGAGTCGCTCGAGGAGCGGGATCGGTGGCGTCCCGTGCGAGAGCACCGCGCGCAGATGCTTCGGCCGCGAGAAGCCTGGCGTCTCCACTCGGTTCCCGGGCAGATCCGCCCCGTCAACATGCGCAACTGGCCCACCAGCGGCACGCCGTGCGCGATCCTCAGCCTCCCAGCACCCCATTGACCCGACAAAGTAGGTCGGCAGCTGCGTAGAGGTGAGACGCGCGCGCAGATACTTCGCCTTCGCCTCCGCCTCCTCTTGCCAGCTCTGGCCAACCATCAGGTCCAGCGCCCACGCCTCATCGCGGCCATCAGCGTGAATGCCTGCATCAAGCAGCGCGTTGGCAATGCAGCGGAGATAGAACTTCCAGTGCACCAGCTCGAGCGCCAGGTCGCCGTCACCGAACCCCTCATCAATCATCACCTGCGTGACGTAGACCGCCCACCCTTCAGCGAAGACGCCAGAGCCGAATGCGGCGCGAAGTGGGCGCGGCGTCTGATTCGCGGCGGCGAGCTGCAGGTAGTGACCTGGGATCGCCTCGTGGATCGCGAGCAGCGCCAACATGCGGTTGTTGTCTTCACGCATCTTTGACTCAACCTGTTCGGGAGTTGCATCATCGGGGGCTGGCGTCACGTAGAAGAAACTCTTCTCGCCACGATCAAGCGGGCCTGGCGCATCAAGGAAGGCCCCGGCATAGGCGCGCAAGAAGAGCGGCGTCCACATGATCTCGAGCGGCTCCTTCGGGAGGTCAACGAGCCCAGTTTTGCGGATGAACGCTTCGCAGCGTGCTGTTTCGGCGCGTGATCGATCCAGCATCTCTTCGGGGGCGCAGTGATCGCCGCCAATCGCGTGCAACACCTCAGCGACGAGCGTTGAACGATCGCCGCCGAGTGCTGCGGTTGCCCGCTCCCCGAGCCACTCCGGTGCAATGCGTTGGGCGATCGAGATCATGCGCGCGCGCACCGCGGCGAACTCCTGCTCCCCCTTGGCTGCAATTGCGGCACGGTCGTGTGATCCGAAGAGGGTGTGGCGCAAGGCGCGGTCGTAGAGTGCTGCGCCGTAGCGCCCCTCGCCGGAACTCTTCGGGAGAACCTCGCGCTGCAGTCGCTCGATGAACCGATCTGTGGCGGCGATGGCCGCATCGGCTGGGCCGCGCAGCGCCTCACCGTAGGTCGTTACCCCGAGCTCAGCGAGCTCGGCGATGCCAGGCGCTTGTGCGATCGCCGTCTCGGTATGGAGGCGACTGACTGGCCGCGCTGGGAGCATCACCGTGCCAGTTGGCGGAATATCTCTCCCGCGTCGCGGTGCGCCGTCGTCGGCGGGCACCCGCAGTTCAGGGAGGCCGGTGAGGTCGGCAACGGCGGCATCGAGAAGGGCAGGAACCTGCGCGAGCCGGCTGGCAAGGTCGCTGGCACGACGCTCTGCCGTTCCGAAGCCGCGTGCGATGAGGGGGAAGAGCCCGCCGCCAATGACGGACACCGTGTGGAGGGCGTCCCACGCCTCGGGCTGCACCTCCTGCAGTTCGAAGCGGATCGCGCGAATCGTGCCGAGGGCCAGGTCGCGATCACAGAGATCGTCGGGGCTGAGGCTCGCCGCTGGGATGGCAATCAGCCGTCCCTCTTCGCGGTCACACCAGTCCAGCCGCGCCGCGCGACCGGCGGGGCCATGCTCGCCCCACGATCCGTCGTAGTCATGGATCCCCATCCCCGTGGCCGCAACTGGGTGCAGTGCAGCGAAGCGGGCGAGGAGGCCGGCGGCGTCGAGGGCATCAATCATCGTCGGCAGGGTACCATCAGCGCATGGGTGCAGAAGAGACAACCGACGCCTTCTTTGAGCTGCTGAACGCGGATGACCGCGTAGGCGCTCTCAAGCTCATGGACGAGCGCATCGAGATGCGCGTGCACGTCGCCGACAGCGTTCAACTGTTGAAGGGACACGAACGCGTTGGCGGCTGGTTCCTGCGCGCCGACAAGGGGCTGCGCATGATCCCAGGCGAAGTCAAGGACACCGGCCATCAGGTCGAGTGCGACATCTTGGTCGTGCGACCCGGATCTAAGAGCAGCAAGATTGACGCAACGATCAAGGTCGAAGCTGGCAAGATCACCGCGATCAACTTCTCGCCGCGCGACCGCTAATACCCTCGCCCGTTACGGGCTCGGTGACGTCACCACGTCGGGAATCCCTTGCGGGATGATCAGCTCGTCACCCGCATAGATTGTTAGGGTCTGACGATCAATGGTGGGATTCGCGCTCAGGATCGCATCAATACTCACTTGGTGAAACGCAGCAATTTTTCCCAAGTTATCGCCCGACTTCACGCGATAGATCAGCGACTCTGCTGTTGGCGTTGGGGTTGGCGACGGGCTGACGTCACTGGTAGGTGAAGCGCTCGGGGATGGTGTTGCCGTTACCCCGGCGATGAATCCATTGACCCCCTTCAAGATTGTCGGGAGCGAGAAGAGAACCACCGCAGCGAGAACGAGCAGCGCGGCGGCGCCTCGCGTTCCCCCCGGAATCTTCGGGAGCCGCAGTGCGGCACGTGGTGCCTCGTCGTCCATGGAGCGACGCTTGTGCAGCGGAACTACACGGACGCGCTCCTCTTCGGTGGGGCTTAGCTCGTAGCGCGGCTCACCCGGCGCCGGCGCCGTTGACCAGATGCTCCCCTCGGGGAGTGCTTCGTATTCGCCATCAATCTCATCAATGCCGAGCGTTGCAGCGGCGAGATCGACTGGAGCACTTGCTGCGGGGGTACCGAACGGGAGTGGCTGGGGGGCGGGGGCATCGATCGTTTGCGCCGCCTCGCGCGAGGCCCACGCGAGAAAGATTGGGCAGGCGGTAAATCTTGGGGTGAGGCAGGTGTCACTCTGCCGCTGCAGATTGATCGGCTCTGCGGGGCGCGTTGCGAAACAGGAGTGCGCCGCACTCGGCCCTGACGATCGCTTCGAGGAGTCTGCACCCGTCGCAATAAAGGGGCAAACGTTGGCGCTCATGACGGCGATCCTACCCCGTCGCGCCAGATCTTCTCCATACGATCGGCAAGCGCTTCGCTCCATACTGCAGCGAAGGTCAACTCTTCTCGGCTCCCCGCCTCGGGGACCGGTTGATCAGTGCATGGCGAGGTGTCGTCGAGTGCGATCACCTCAACGCTCGGCAGGCCGAACCTGCGATTGCGGAATCGAAAGATCACCGGCACGACCGGCACTCCAGTGCGCATGGCGATAATCGCCGCCCCTGGGCGGAACTCTGCGAAGCGATCTGCCGGTCCGCCGGTTCCACCCTCGGGCATCACGCCATAGTGGGCGCCAGCGGCGAAGACGGCGGTCGCCGCATTCAGGTGCGTCTCAATACCACTCGTGCCACGCCACACCGGGAGGAGGCCACCGAGTCGCCGCAGTAGCGCGGAGCGGACGCGACCGCGACCAACAATGAATGGGCCAAGGCCGAGCCACCAGATCCGCGGCGCTGCGGGGGCGACGATGCCGAGCGCAAAGGCCTCGTAGTAGCGACGGTGCGGAGCACCGACCAGGATGCGCGGCCCAGACGTGGCGAGGCGCTCAAGCCCGCTGGCCCGGATGCGCATCCCGAACGCACCGAGCACCACGCGCAGGGTGAAGCGCAGCGCACGATAGGCAAGGCTTGCGTGGGCCCACGGCTGACGCCCAAGCCACGCGACCCCTTCGCCCGCTGCAGGAGGGATCAAGGCATCTCGGCTGTACGAGCTGTACGCTCGGACCTTTCGTTCGCTCATATGCTGAAACCCTACACGCTCCCACCCCCCACGACCGAGGCTCGTCGCGCGCCGCACAGTCCGCTACCGTACAGAGGGGCGGCCCCCATGGCCGCGCAGTAGAAAGGGGAAACCATGGAGGGTGCCTATCTCGTCCTCGTCTTCATCCACCTACTCGGCATGGCCGCAATCGTGGGGGGATACTTCACGGGCCTATCGATCTCCCCGAAGCGCCTTTCGGCGGGGATGACCCACGGCACCCTGCTCCAGTTCCTGACTGGCGTACTGCTCATTGGGATCGCCGAGATGGGCGCCGACCCGGTGAACTATGCCAAGTTCGGCATCAAGATTGCCGTAGCGGCAGTGATCTTGCTGCTCGCGTGGCCGCGTCGTAAGGACGTATCCATTGCCGCAAATACCTATCACGCGGTCGGCGTGCTCGCGCTACTCAGTGTGGCCGTTTCCGTATTTGTTAAGTAGAGAGGAGAGTTACATGCGTAACCTATTCGCCGAGTTCACACCAGTCACCGTCCACGCGCACTGCGATGTGCCGTGTGGCATCTACGACCCATCAGGTGCGGTGGTGGCCGCCAAGACGGTCGCTCGCATGGTCGAGCTGATCGGCCAGATTGAGGTGACCGACAGCGCCACGCGCAATAAGCTCGTGCGCTGCATCACCGCTAAAGAGGAGCACGCCGAGAAGGTGAAGCACGAGGTCCAGGTCATCTGGTCCGACTACTTCAAGCCAGAGCATCTGGCGAAGTTCCCCGACCTGCACGATCAGGTCTGGAAGCTCCTGAAGTTGGCCTCCAAGAACAAGCAGAACGTAGATGCGGCGGCGGCGGCAGAGCTTGTCGCTGCGACCGAGGCGTTCGCTGCTACGTTCGCCGCGTCAAAGGCGTAACGCGCCACTGTGCTTGATCGACCTGGACGGATCTGGGTCGTCGATGTTGCTGAGCGCTCAATGGAGCCGGCTCTCCTCTCGGGGGACCGGCTCCTTGTGCTTCCAGCGGGCCCTAACGGCCTCCCTGGCCTGCGAGGCGTGCCGCCGATCGGTAGCGTGGTCATCGTTGCGCGCGTGGGTCGTTTCGAGGTGAAGCGTGTCGCTCTCCCACCCGCTGGCGTAACGGGGCTCTGGCTCCTTGGTGATAATGCGGCGCTCTCGCGCGACTCGCGTCACGACGGCGCACAGCCGCTCAGCGCACTCCGCGGCAGGGTGATCTATCGCATTGGGCCGCGCGGCCGCAGGGGGCGAATCCCCGCTGCGAGCTAAGCGAGCGCGCTAGAGCTGCGCGTGCAGCTCCGCAAGTAGATCGAGTGATGCGGTCTCCGTGGGATCCATGTGCTGCACCATGAGACGGTTCGCCCCCGCATCGCGGAATGCACGCATCTGCAGCAGCGCCTGATCTGGGGTGCCAACCAGCCATCGCGCACGACGTGGTGCGAGGTACTCCTCGGGGTCGCCCGCAGCACCAATGCGCGCCATGAAGCCGCGGATCTTCTCGAGATACTCCGCCTCCGTTCGGCCGATCATCGCTCCCGTCATCGCAGAACGCGCGAGACTCTCTGGCGCTCGGCCCGCTGCGACACATGTGGCATCAAGTTGCGCGAACTTCTCGCGGGCGGTCTCGGGGGTGGATGAGGTGAGGTTGAATTCATCCGAGTACTTCGTCGCGATGCGCATGCCGCGCGGTGAGCCTTCGCCGCCCGTGATGATCCACGGCACTGGTGTTGGCTTCGGGCGGAAGAGGGCGTCGCTCACCTTGTAGTGCGTGCCGCTGAACGACCAGCCGTCGGGCCCAGCCCAGAGACCGCGCACGATCTCGAGGTGCTCTTCGAGCATCTCAGCACGGGTTGCCATCTCAGGGAACGGGAAGCCATAGCGGCGATGCTCTGACTCATGCCAACCGGTGCCGAGGCCAGCATGGAGCTGTCGCCCCGCCATCTCTTGCACGGTGGCGACCACCTTGGCGAACTCGCCTGGCGCCCGAAAGGTGACGGGGCTGACCAGCGTTCCGAGGGTGATTGATGTCGTTTCGCGCGCGATGCCCGCCAACACGCTCCAGGCGTCGGTGGTCGCCTGGTCGTCGGAGCCTGGGAACGATTGGTAGTGGTCGGTGCGGAAGAAGCCACTGATGCCGACCGCCTCGGCTCGGCGCGCAGCGGCGAGCTGCTGCTCGTACGACAGGTTCATCTGCCCCTCAATGACCACGGCAATCTGCATAGGGGAACCCTACCGCTCAGCAGGCATCTGCGGTGCGGGGTAAGGTAGTTTCAACGCGAAATATCGTCGGAGACCTGACGACGCGGCATGGAGGTTTACCGAATGGCCACAGTCAAGACTCGTCGCCCCGTTGCGACGAAGAAGCGCGCCGTCGCGAAAGCGGCACCTGCACCTGCGGGGGCAGACCTTTCCAAGCGCGCCAAGCAAGGGATCATCCTTGCGATCATGATGGCCCTCTTCTTGGGTGCGCTCGATCAGACGATCGTCGGCACCGCCCTGCCGAAGATCATCACCGATTTAAGCGGTGCAAACCTCTACACCTGGGTGGTCACGATCTACCTGCTTGCCAGCACCGTTACGGTGCCGATCTACGGCAAGCTCTCCGACCTGTACGGCCGCAAGCCGCTCCTCCTTATCGGAGTTGGCCTCTTCCTCATCGGCTCAGTACTCTCTGGCCTCTCGCAGAACATCGAGCAGCTGATCATCTTCCGTGGCATCCAGGGACTCGGCGCCGGTGCGCTCTTCCCTATTGCACTGGCAACCATTGGTGACCTCTACTCACCGAAGGAGCGTGGTCGCTACCAGGGACTCTTCGGCGCAGTCTTCGGACTTGCAAGCCTCATTGGCCCAGCGCTCGGTGGATGGCTCACCGACACCTTCAGCTGGCACCTGATCTTCTACGTCAACCTGCCAATCGGCCTGATCAGCATTGCAATCATCTTGATTGAGCTGCCAACGATCAAGGGGCGTGCAAACCAGAAGATCGACTTCTTGGGTGCCCTCGTCTTTGCCGCCGGAATCATTCCGGTACTCATTGGCCTCACCAACGTACAGACCAACGCATTCGCGACCCCAGAGGTTGCGGG
This sequence comes from Chloroflexota bacterium, assembly GCA_026389535.1. GTDB lineage: Bacteria > Chloroflexota > Limnocylindria > Limnocylindrales > Limnocylindraceae > Limnocylindrus. The sequence continues at coordinate 3,419 of JAPLHR010000021.1, read as the reverse complement.
GCTCATCGCGCTCGGACTCGCACTCCTTGGCCTCTTCCTCTTCATTGAGGCGAAGGTCGAAGAGCCGATCATTCCGCTCGAGCTCTTCCGTAACCGCACATTTGCGGCCGCCGCTGCGGCCTCGTTCTTCGCCTCGGTCGGATTCTTTGCCGCGATCATCTTCTTGCCACGCTACTTCCAGACAGTGCTCGGCGAGACGGCGACGAACTCTGGCTACGCCACACTTCCGCTTCTGCTGGGGGTCATCATCAGCTCGGTTGTTGCCGGACTGTTGGTGGCGCGACGCGGTCGCTATAAGTCGCTGATCCTTGGAGCCATCCTGCTCATCGCCGCAGCCTCACTGCTGCTGACGAACATCAAGGCGGATACCGATCCATGGCTCCTGCGCCTCTGGATGTTCCTCGCCGGTCTCGGCATTGGGCCAACGCTGTCGGTCTTCACGATCGTGGTGCAGAACGCCGTGCCGTTCAAGTTCCTTGGCGCAGCAACGTCGAACCTCACCTTCTTCCGCCAGGTTGGCGGGTCGGTCGGCTTGGCGATCGTTGGCTCCTACTTCGGTGGGCAGCTTGCGACCACCATTCCAACGGAGTTGGCGGCGGCTGCCCCAGCGGGCACCTTTACTCCGTTCTTCACGGCGATCGGCGGAGATCTGGCGCAGCTCACCAATGTTGGCCGGCAGTTTGACCAGGCCCTGATCGGCTTGATCCCTGTTCAGTACCTCGACGCCTTCTTCAACGCGATCAAGGCGGGTATTGCCGATGCGATCGGCTCGATCTTCTGGCTCTCCGTGGTGGCCAGCCTTGTGGCGTTCGTCGCCGCAACGCTGATCGAGGAGATCCCGCTCCGTGGCGGAGCGAAGGGCGCACCAGCCGAAATGTAAGTGGTTCCGGGCGTACCCCCTTGTGGGGGTGCGCCCGGATCGCACCCGTCGGCGCAGCTCCACCCCTATGATTGGCGCATGAGCGCCTGGTTTACCGTTGCGGTCTCCCCGAAGGTCGGCAGCCTCGCCGCCGTTACCTCCACACTCGCTTCAGCCGGCATCGCGGTTGAAGGGGTCATGGGGGCACCAGAGGCTGACGGCTCACTTCATCTCGGCGTCCCCGACGCGCAGCTACCCGCTGCGATTGCGGCGCTCACCACACTCGGCCTGCACCCCATCACTGAGGAGTCAGACCCCCCCATGACCGCACGCACCCTTCGTATCGCCACCTGGAACGTCAACGGCCTTCGCGCCCGCGCTGAGCGAGTTGCCGCCTGGCTCGATGCCGCACAGCCAGACATCGTGCTGCTGCAGGAGACGAAGTGCGACCCATCCCAGATTCCCGAGGGGCTCTTCTCGACGCGATCCTATGAAGTCGCCGCCCTCGGCGCTGGCGGTCGCAACGGGGTCTTGATCGCGTCGCGACATGGCCTTGCCGATGTGCAGGAAAGCATCGCCGACTACGCGCCGCAGGGGAGTGACGCCACACTCCCTGATCTGCTCAGTGAACCGCGGCTGTTAAGCGCTGTGTGTGGCGGCCTTCGCGTTGCGTCGGTCTACGCGCCGAATGGACGCGAGGTCGACGCGCCGCACTTCCACGCCAAGCTGCACTGGTACGGCGCACTGCGTGCCTGGTCGGCAGCGCGCATCGCCGAGCCTGCTCCGCTACTCCTGGGCGGTGACTTCAACGTGGCTCCGACCGATGCCGACGTGTGGGACCCAGCAGCACTTGTTGGCGCCACGCATGTCACCCCACGCGAGCGTGATGCCTGGAACGCCCTCGTTGACCTTGGGCTGCTCGATGCGGCGCAAGCCGTAGCGGCTGATGGGGAGCGTGCACCATTCACCTGGTGGGACTACCGCGGCGGTGCCTTTCATCGCGGCTGGGGGATGCGCATTGATCATCTGCTCGTTGAGTCACGCGCTGGTGCACTCGTGACCAGCAGTGTGGATCGCGACGGACGCAAGGGCGAGTCGCCGTCGGATCACGCCGCGCTCACGATTGACGTGGCACGACCAGCGTGATTACCGAACGCCTGCGCGCACGCACTCCGCACTCTGCCGCCGAGTCGATGCCGCGTGCCGCGGCGATCATTCGGGCTGGCGGCCTCGTCGCCTTCCCCACCGAAACCGTCTACGGCCTCGGTGCCAGCGCCTTTGACGCGCCAGCGGTCGCACGCATCTTTGAGGCGAAGGGTCGCCCAACCTTTGACCCGCTGATCGTGCACATCGCCGATCGCGCCGACCTGGCCCACCTCTTCACCGAGGGTGCGCTCGCCGACCCACGCATCACGATCCTTGCAGATGCCTTCTGGCCCGGTGCGCTCACGATCGTTGCCGCGGCGCGACCTGAGGTGCCTGGCCTGGTGCGCGCTGGGCTCGAGACCGTTGGTGTGCGCCTGCCGCGACACGAGACGGCGCTGGCACTGATTCGCGCGGCGGGAACGCCGATCGCTGCGCCAAGTGCGAATCGTTTCGGTCGCCTCTCCCCCACTACCGCCGATCATGTACTGGAGCAGCTTGATGGGCGGATTGACGCCGTGCTGGTCGGCGAGGCGACGGAGATTGGCGTTGAGTCCAGCGTCGTCGCGCTTGATGCCGATGGACCGGCGCGCCTCCTGCGACATGGCGGCGTCCCTCGTGAGGAACTCGCACGGGTGCTCGCCGACCACGGCGGCATCGTTGCTGCGGCACCAACGGCGCAGCCTGGCGTGCCACTGCAGGCGCCCGGGATGACCGAGTCGCATTATGCGCCGATCGTCCCGCTCATCTTGGCAGCGGCGGAATTCCCTGCCGGCGTTACAGAGTGCGCGCTGCTCGCACCAGATCGCGCGACCCTCACGCACCTTAAAGGGCTTGCCGTAGATGCAGGGGCAACCGTTCATGCGAGTGTTGCGCTCTCTGAGGCACTGGATCCAGTCACCGCCGCCGCCCACCTCTTCGAGCGACTGCACGAACTTGAGGCCGCACTGATTCGCCGTGCGGCACCCGCCGCGAGAATCATCGCCGCCCCCTATCCTGAGGGCGGCCTCGGTTCGGCAATTGCGGACCGCCTTCGTCGCGCGGCAGCCACGCCGCAGTAAGGGGAACCGCATGACGACTCCGCGCAGCAACTGGCTCTCAGAAGCGATCACCGCGGACGCGCTCAAGCGCTTCCCGCAGTCCATCGCCGGCCAGGCAGTCTTCGCCACGGGCCTGGTCATGATGCTCGCGGCAGGGGTCGGCCTCCCGTCGTGGGAGATCCTGCATCAAGGCCTCAGCAAGCAGCTCGGCATTCAGATCGGTACCGCTGCGCAGCTGAGCGGCATCTTCGTGCTGCTGCTCTGGATCCCACTCCGCCAGCGCCCTGGACTCGGCACCCTCAGCAACATCGTGATCATCGGCATGGTGATGAATGCGGAGATTGGCCTCCTCGCCTACATCGGCGTCCCGCCAGCAG
>JAPLHR010000014.1 GCA_026389535.1 Chloroflexota bacterium | reverse complement strand
CGCGTATACCAATTCCGCCACCTGGGCACAGGTGCTGGTATCGAGGAAGGGACTTGAACCCATACGTCCTTGCGGACACTGGCTCCTGAAGCCAGCGCGTCTGCCAATTCCGCCACCTCGACCCGTTCGAACCCCCTAATCTCTTAGGGGGTCGCGAGGCGGAAGGATAGCACAGCCCGCAGGTAGCTCTCTGGCTCGCCCACGAGCATTGGGGTCACGTGAGTGACACGGCTTGAGCTCAAGAGTTCGACCGAACGGAAGCGGATTGGCAAGATGTAGTTCGTCTCCGCAAGCCATTTCTGCAGGGCCACCAAGGAGGCCGTGCGTGCAGCCCGGTCGCCTGGCTGGCGAGCGCGATTGAGCAACACGTCAAGATCCTTAAGCTGGATTCCCGCGACGTTGCCGCCGGTCAGGACTGCTCCCGACCCGAGGAGTGGATAGAGATCAACATCGATGCCGACATCAACGTTCAGAACGGCAAGTTGGAACGCTCCCGATGCCAGGCGGCTGGTGAGATCGATAGGAGAGAGCTCTGTTACCTGAGTTGGGATACCGAAGGCCGTCCACGCCGCCGCCGCCTGCGCCGCGACCGCGGAGTCAGCAGGGTGCGCCAGCGCCGGCAAGGTGAGAATCTCAAGGCTCGCGGCCGCGCCACTTGGCAGCGACCACCCCGTGGCCCCCTGCTTCCACTTGACCGACTTGAAGAGGCTCGTCGCATAGTCAACGCCACTCGTTGCGTCAGGGAGTGCGCTCCAGCCCCACGAGAGCGGCGACACGGGTGTCCGTGCAACGGAGCCGCCGAATACGTTGGTGATCGCAACAGGGTCGAGGAGCGCTGCTAGGCCCGCTCGCAGCCGCGGATCACGAAGCACGCTCCCTGGTCGCAGGTTCGTGGCAATCCCCGAGAAGACCGTTGAGCCGAGCTCAATCGTTCTCCCTCGCGCAGCAGTGCCGCGACGTGCATCGGCAATATCGAGCCCCACAAGCTGATCGAGCGAACTTGTAGTCCAGCCGCGCAGTGCCGATGCGGCGTCAGGGAAGAAGTAGAGCGCGATCTTCTCTGCTGATGTGCCAGCCGCCGCAAGGGCTGCCTGGTCAGAGGCGAGCAGATCGGTTCGTCGAACCAGGCCAGCGCCCCCAGAGGAGATGCTCGTAATGCGATATGGGCCGCTCCCCTGCGGTACCTTCGCCGCGTCAGAGTCTGGGATCTGTGCCGCGCTGAGCCCGGCAAACTGCGTCGCAGAGAGGAGTGGCAGCGAGCTGAGCATCGTTGGGAGGTTTGCCAGCGCCCGTGAGGCGCTCATTCGTACCGTGCCAGCATCATCGCCCTCTTCCGCGGTGATGGACTGCCAATACCCGCCTGCGGTGCCGAGCTCTGACGCAATCGCGATCGTCGTGAGAACATCGGCCGCGGTCACCGTGGATCCATCCTGCCAGTGTGCAGCCGGGTCCAGGGTGATCGTCCACGAGAGTCCGTCGGCGGCGACACTCCATGCCGAGGCCACGTCCGGTCCTGGCCACCCGCTGGCATCAAGGCGCGTCAGGCTTCGATAGGTCAGTGATACAACGGCACGATCGGCGGCGGTCTCAGCGAAGAGCGGAAGTGGCGTTGAGGCGATCCCCACAACGCCAACGGTCAGCACCCCTTCGCCCGATGGCAACTCCCCGCCTGGCGCGCCAACTCCTGGGACTTGAGCGCTGGTCAGGCCGAGTTGGGCAGCCCCGGCAAAGAGTGCGGCGGCGGCGAAGATCACCGCGGCGATTTTGCGGGTGATCCCCTGTCGAGCGCCGTATTGCCTGCGCACCAGGGCGGTCCGACTTAGTTCGTCTGGAGGTAGCCGAGCACCGAGAAGCCGACGAAGAGGATGATCAACGCGACCGTAAAGCGGAGCAGTTGGCGCTCAACCCCGCGGCGGGAACGATACACGCTGGAGTCCCCACCGAAGGCAGAGCTGAGGCCGATCCCTCGGGACTGCATCAGGATGGCAATGATCAAAAAGATGCTGACGACGATCTGTCCGAGTGCAAGTACTGGATTCATAGGTCCTCCTACTGGACTATCTCTTCTTGCGTTCACTCTACCACCCGACCCACGCAGGAGGCGCCTGGAGGCTAGGGTCGCAGGAGCGACTCCCCCGTCATTGCCGGGTCAGGGCGCAGGCCCAAGAGGGCGCAGGCGGTAGGAGCGATATCTCGGAGGTCCCCCTCTGCCAGCGCTGCCCCTGAGCCCTCGCCGTACGCGAGCAGGAGCGGCACTCGCTGCAGGGTGTGGCTCGTGAGCGGCGAACCATCAGCGGCGCACATCTCCTCAGCATTGCCATGGTCGCCCGTAATCATCAGGGCCACGCCAGCCGCCGCAGCCGCTGCTGCGATCGCGCCAATGGCGCGGTCTGTGGCTTCACAGGCACGCACCGTGGCGGCAAAGTCGCCCGTATGTCCGACCATATCGGGGTTGGCGATGTTGGCCACAATCAGCCCCTCGTCTCCATGCTCGAGTGCGGCGACAACCGCCGCCGCGATCGCCTCCGCCTGCATCTCGGGTGCCAGGTCGTAGGTGGCGACGCGGTCGCTCGGTACGAGCATGCGCCGCTCACCCGAGAACGCCTCTTCGATTCCGCCATTCAGGAAGTAGGTCACATGCGCGTACTTCTCTGTCTCTGCAACGTGCAGCTGACGCATGCCGGCGGCGGCCACGAGTCCGGCGAGGGATGGCACAACAGAGGGCCCAAAGATTGGCTGCACGAGCGCGAGCCCCTCTCCCTCTCCGTAGGAGGTCATCCCCCAGCAACGCACTGGAAGAGTGGCGGGACGAGCAAGTTCAGACAACTCTGGTGCGGCTAGGGCACGAACGAGTTGTCGTGCTCGGTCGGCGCGGAAATTTGCATGGATCACCACGTCGGAGTGGGCGAATCGAATCGCTGCTGGGTCGCGCAGCGCCACCCTCGTCGGTAGGACGAACTCATCGCTCTCACCGCGCGTGTACGCCTCCTCGAGGGCGAGCTCTGGGCTATTTGCCGGGCGATTGCCGCCGAGAACGATGGCGTCGAGTGCGGCGGCCGTGCGCTCCCAACGCGCGTCGCGATCCATGCCGTAGTAGCGCCCCCCAATGGTCGCAATCTGTGCAGATGGCGCCGCCTGGCTCATGCGCTGCTGGAACGAGGTGAGGGCTGCCGCGGCCGAACGGGGTGGCGTATCGCGGCCATCGAGGAGCAGGTGCACGAGAATTCGCGGGACGCCGGCCTCGTGAGCGGCGCGCAGCACCTCGATTGCATGGCGATCGTTGGCATGCACGCCGCCGCCGCCAAGGAGCGTGATCAGATGCAGGCCGCTCTCTTGCGCTGCGCTCAGTGCGCTGCGCAGGCCGCCCATCTGTGCAAATGAGCCGTCGGCAATGGCCGCATCGATACGCGGAAGGTCTTGCGGTACGCGCTGTCCGCTCCCGATATTCAGGTGGCCGACCTCGCTGTTCCCCATTTGGCCAGCCGGAAGTCCAACCGCCTCGCCGCTCGCGCCGAGTGTCGTATGCGGGTGCTGTGCGCAGAGCGCACGCCAGTTCGGCATGGATGCGGCAGAGATGGCATCACAGGCGCCGCCGTCGCCGACGCCAAACCCGTCAATGATTACTAAGGCGAGGCGACGCGCGGTGCCCGGCATCACGCAGGTTCCGTCGCGGCCAGCGCGGCACGCACGATGGCAACGAAGCGATCGGCGTGAAGGGAGGCGCCGCCCACGAGGAGGCCATCGAGAGCGGTGCGCCGTGTCGGCGTACCGAACCATGTTGGCGCTGAAGCGGCGTCGACGGAGCCTCCATAAAGCACGGGGAGCTCGTTTCGATGGAGCGCGCTCCGTAGGCCACTGGCGATCGCCTCAGCAATCTCCACCGAGGCTGGGTTGCCAGTGCCAATCGCCCAGACGGGTTCGTAGGCAGCGACTAGGCCCGCGGCGAATAGTTGGTCTGCGCTGCACCCGGCGCGCTCCGCGGCAGCAAAGGCCGCCGCACATTGGGCCTCCACATAGGCAACGCGTGTTGCGATCTCAGCCTCAGGTAGATCGTCACCGAGGCAGAGAATGGGTGCCAGCCCCGCAGCCACAACCCGTGCGAGCTTCCCACCAACGACCTCGTCGCTCTCGCCGTGATCCCGACGGCGCTCCGAATGGCCCACGATTACGGCAGGGGCGATCCCGACGAGATGAACTGCGGGGATCTCGCCCGTGAATGCCCCGGCGCTGCTGAGCGAGGAGTCCTGTGCGGCGACCTCTATTCCGGCCTGGGGGTACTCCCTTCGGAGCAACGAGGCGACAGGGACGAGTCCGAGCGCACTTGGTGCAAGAAGTACTCGGAAGCTCGAGGGGCTCCCCGTGGCCTGCAGTGCGCCCCCTACCCCTTCGGCAATCTCCTTGGCGAGCGCGACCTCTTCGCTCGGCGGAAGGTTCGCCTTCCAGTTCGCAATGATCGTGATCTGCCGGCTGCTCATGTGTGAATCATCGCAGAGGTTGCCCCGCTGAGTGGTGACCTACCTGCGCCGCACTGACACGACGCTCAATCTCGGCGAGTGCGCGCTGCACCATGGAGCGCGCCAGCTCAAGTTCGACGGCAAGCTCGGCAAGGGTTGCGTCGGGGGCTGCCGATCGAGCGCGGGCGACCCGTGCGTGCAGACCGTCAGCCTGCAGAAGATCCTCCTCTAACGCCACGGTGCAGGCTCGCGCCTGCCGTATCCCAGCATGCACCGCACGCGTGAGGTTTGCGGTCTCAGCATTCACGCTGCGATTCAAGCTTCCACGAACCTCTCGGCCGATGCTGCGGGCCTCCATCTCGGCCACTGCGGCAGTTGCACCGAGTCGCCGCAACAGATCAATGAGCACATCGCGACCCTTCCATACGAGCAGTCCCTTGCCACGTCGCTCGCGCCGATGTCCGCCAAGCTGATCTAGCTCTGTCAGTCGAGCAAGATGCGTCGCCTCTGCTGAGGAGACGTTGATCTCAAGGTGCACACTCCCGGAAGCGAGCGAGAGGGATCCCCTCGCAAGGAGCCGACCGCGCAGCAATGCGAGTCGACAGTGCTGCGCCGATCGCGCAGAGCCCAAGTCAGCTGCACAACTCTCAGCCTGGTGCCGTGGCGATCCTACCCAGGACCTCGCCGCTCCACGCTGAGAGAGCTCCGTGCCGAGCTCGTGCACCGCTCGTGCCAGGGAGACGTCAACGCGACGGCCTGAATCGCCAAGTGCGGCGAGCTCCGCCTGAATGCAGCAGGTGCGCGCCGGTCGGATCGCCGCGAGCTCATGACGGATTGAGGCGACGAGGTCCGCCTCTCCCCGACTCATCGTGTGCGTCGAGGCTCGCGCAGTGGGAGGCGCAAGAGCGCGCGAGAGAGGAGGTTCGGCTCATGCAGGTGCGGCGTTCGCCGGGAGGCAATATCGCGAACGAAGAGTGGCGGGCGCTTACGACCCTCCGCATCGGTGGTGTGGTGCAGCTTTGGCGCGATTGGCACGCCGCCGACCGCTCCAGCGCGGCGCGAGCTTGCAGAGGTGGCGAGGATGCCGTCAATGAGGCCCGACGCTCCATGCGCCTCGAGTGCTGCAAGGTGGGCATCAAGATCCATCCCCTCGGTCTCCCCCTCTTGCTCGTCAACGTTCGCGACCCACACCAGCGGCGCGCGCCGTGCCTGTAGCGCTGCAAGAATTTCTGGAACGAGCAGATGTGGGATCACGCTGGTGTAGAGAGAGCCTGGGCCGAGCACGATCAGGTCGGCCTGCTGAATCGCAGCCAGCGCCGACGGTGTTGCTCGTACGCTCTCAGGCGCAATGCGCATGCGGTCAATGTGGCGTGTGCGCGCCAGCTGGGCCTGACCGCGCACCGTTGCGCCCTCCGCCGTGGTGCCGATTAGCTCCAACGCAACAGTCGTTCCCGGGATCACCTCTCCGCGAACATTCAGGATCCGATGCACGCGCGCAACGCCACGCTCAAGGTCTCCCCTCTCTTGGTGGATCGCAGCGGCGAGCAAGAGATTGCCAATGGCGTGCCCGCGTGCTGCGCCAGGCTCAGCTGGGAGTCGAAAGCGCAGAAGATCGGCCGCTGTCGACTCCGAGTCCGAGAGGGCGACGAGGCAATTCCGTAGGTCGCCTACGGGTGGGATTCCAAGTTGCTCTCGCAGCACACCCGAGGATCCGCCGTCATCCCCCATCGAAACGATCGCGGTGAGATGCGCGGTCTCAAGCTTCAGGCCACGAAGAGCAGTCCCTAGCCCCGTACCGCCGCCAAGCACCACCACGCGACGCCCACGCGCCAGCCGACGACGGCGCTCGAGGAGCTCAAGGAGGGAGACCCCCGGTCGATCTGTGCGGTACGGCAGGATCGCCGCCCGTGCCAGCCCACCCAGCCCAACCCCCACCAGAAGCAGCCCAAAGCCAGCCGCAACGGCGGCGCGAACCATCGGATCGAGATCGCGCAGGGCGACCGCTTCAGCAATTTGGACGAGTGGATCTGGGAGCTGCGCCCCTGTGGCGAGTGCGCGGATCCCGCTCAGGGCACCGAGCGCAATCGTCCCCGCACCGAGGAAGGCCAAGAGCAACCAGCGCTTTACCCCGAGACCAGGCTTCAGCCAGCCGATTCGACTCACCGCTTAGGTGCGCTCCACATCGCGGTGGTGAACATGGACCGTGTGCGCTCCAGCCTGCGTCCGCAGTTTCGTAGCCAGCGACTCGCTGATCGCCACCGAACGGTGGCGGCCGCCTGTGCAACCGATCGCGATACTCAGGCGGCCGCGGCCATCACCGAGGTAGGTCTTGAGGGTGGCAACGACGAACGCTGCAATTGCCGCCTCAATCGAAGCCCCGACCGGATCGTTCAGCACGTAGGCGGCGACCTCGTCGTCGCGACCATCCTTCGGCCGCAACTCTGGGACCCAGTGCGGATTCGCCGCCGATCGCACGTCGAAGAGCAGATCCGAATCGAGGGGGATCCCGTGCTTGTAGCCGAAACTGGTGAGGTGAATGGAGATCGAGGCGTCGCCACCTAAGGCCTCTTGCACCAGCCGATCGCGCAACTCGCGGGCCGAGAGGTCGCTCGTATCAATCACGGCATCGGAAATCTCGCGTGAAGCGCTGAGCAGGTCCCTCTCTGCTCGGATGGCCCCAGCAACGTCACTCGGCGCATCAATTGGTCCACCGAGTGGATGGCGGTGCCGCGTCTCGCTAAACCGACGAATGAGCACATCGTCGCGTGAATCAAGGTAGATCACACGACTCTCGAGGCCAATTGCTGCGCTCGCACTCCGGACCGCATCAATGGTGGAACGCGGATCACCATCGCGGGCATCAATCACGAGGCAGAGGCGCGCGAACCGCTCGGGCTGGAGTCGAATCTTCTCAAGAAGCGCGGGGATCAAATCGTTCGGCATATTGTCGATCGTGCGGAATCCGACATCTTCTAGAGACTTCGTTGCGGTGCTCTTCCCCGCACCAGACAGCCCCGTAAGCAACACGATCTTGTGCGGCACGGCAGCGGTCGTCACTAGCGCCCCCCTGCCCGAACGAGCCAGATTGAGAGCTCGTAGAGGAGGTAGAGCACCACGGCGAGCACGAGCGGGCTGATGAGATCGGTTCCGGGTGTGGCAAACGCGCCGACGACAACGGCGAGGACCAGCGCGTTGCGTCGCCAGCGCCGGAGCTTGGCTGACGTAACGACGCCAACGCGCGAGAGGAAGACCAGGAGGATTGGGTACTCCGTCGCCAGCCCGAACACGAGCATGAGTGAACCGACAAATCCAAAGTAGCGATCAGCGGCAATGAGTGGGGTGAGATCGTCGGTAGCAAAGGAGAGGAGGAAGCTCACCGCAAACGGCAAGACGAGCCAGGCCACCGCAACGCCAACGACAAAGAGGAGGAGCGCGAGCGGAATCCAGGGCCGCGCCGCACGACGCTCCGAGTCTGTTAGGCCTGGACGAATAAACGCCCATGCCTGCCAGAGCCAGATCGGCATCGCCAGAGCCACGCCCCCGATGAGGCTGAGTTGCATGCGAATCCCAAATGCGTCGCCAATGCCGACGAAGTAGAGGGGAGTGCCACCGAGTGGTGTGCGCAGGAGTGCAATGAGGGCATCGCACCAGGCGAAGGTGAAGATTGCACCGACGACAACGGCGACAAGGGCGATGCCGACACGGCGACGGAGCTCTTTGAGATGGTCGAGGAGCGGCGCAGGTGCGTCGCTTAACTCACGGGAGCGAGGCATGATCGGCTCGAACCGACGTTACGCCTTTCGCTTGGAGCGTGACGCTACGACGCGCTTTGTCGCCTTCTTGGCACGTGGCTTGGCTGGCGCCGAGGAGGTTCCGGACGTTGCGTCCTTGAATTCGCGGAAGGAGTTACCCACGGCCTTCCCAATCTCTGGGAGCTTCCCTGGCCCGAAGACTAAGAGCACGACGGCGAGGATCAGGATCAGTTCTGGGAATCCGACGTTTGGCATATGAAACCTCCTTGTAGTGGGCTGGCGCCCTTAGGGGGCGAGTATAGCGAGGCGCCGCCCCCACTCCGCCGCTGCAGCGCCCAGCGCCTCTGCCACCCGCTCGTCGGTCGCTCCAGCGTCGCTGATCCCGCGCCCCACATTCACGAGCAGTCCCCTCCCGACCACCCCGCTCCCAGGGGCGGCCGTAGCGCCACCGTCGGCAGCGACCACACTCGCCGCGCCCCCCTGCGCCCCTACCCCAGGGACAAGAAGGGGGAGGCTGGGGGCAGCTGCCCGTACAAGGCGAAGTGCCGCGGCATCTGTGGCGCCGACGACCAGGCCGATGCGCCCGGCAACTCCCTCTGCGCGACGCGCAGCGAGTCGCGCAACACGCTCAGCCAGCGTCTCCTCTGGGTCCTCCGCGCTGGCGCTCACCCGCAGAGACTGCACCTCACTCGCTTCAGGATTCGATGTGCGACAGAGGAGGTAGGTGAACTTGTCTGCGCGGTCGAGAAAGGGGGCCAGGGCACCGATGCCGAGATACGGATTCGCCGTCACAGCATCAGCGCCGAGCACGTCGAAGAGGGCGACTCCTTGGGCGGTTACCGTCGCCCCAATGTCACCACGTTTTGCATCGATGATGAGCGGAATCTCCGTTGGAATCTGCCGTCGCACGTGCTCGGCCAGTCGCATCCCCTCGCTGCCGAGCGCCTCAAAATAGGCAAGGTTCATCTTGAATGCAGCGGCATGTGGGGCGGTCGCAGCAATCAGCGTGTCAATCCACCGCTCGATACCGGCATGCGATTCGCGAAATGTCACGGGAAGTGCTGAGGGGACCGGATCAATGCCGACACAGAGGAGCGAGCCTACTCGAGCGGTGGATGCGCCGAGTAGGTCGAGATATTTACTCATGGCGCTGGGCTCACCGTCACTGGCGCCGTATTCAAGCTCCCCCACGCCGGCCGTACATTCGGATCAACTGGGTCACGGAGGGGGCTCAGGATCACTGGTGGATTGGGAATACCTGATGGTGCAACGCTGAATGAGGCCAGATTGAGACTCGCTAGGCTCCCGTTCGCAGAGAGGTAGGTGAGTTGCGCGCCGTCCGGTGACCAGGCTGGGGCCCACGACTTACCGGTGCGCGTGATCTCAAGCACGACTTCACCAGTGGTTACGTTCATGATCACCACATCCGTGCCACGTGCAGAAATGCGCGTTGCGGCGATCCATCGGCCATCGGGACTGATCGCTGGCTGCACCAGCCCCTTCTCACCGATTCGTGTCGTGCTCTTCTTGGCGATGTTGTAGCGAATGATTCGCGACGACGAGGTGCCTTCCGAGAGACCGTTCTGCACGTAGTAGATGGCGCTGCCATCGGGACTCCAGACGGGGTCCTGGTGACCGAATGGTGCAATGTGCGGAAGTGGCGGCGTTGAGATGGCGGAGCCATCACCGCTCAGGATGCGAACGACCACATCGGTGCCGATGTCGCGGCCACGGTAATCCGTTGCGACGGCGATGCGACCATCGCTGGCAAGGGCCGGACCGTACATGAAGCCAGACCAGTTCAGCGCAGGTCGCGATCCGAGGATCAGGCCATCAAAGATCGCCTCTTCGCCGCCGCCATATGCCGAGAGGCGGAGAAGGGTGGGAACGTTCATCTCGTATTTCTGCACGCTTCCGCTCCCGAGAAGGCGACCGCCAGTCTCTGTGCGGTGTCGGATGGCATAGAGCCAGACGCCGTCGGTGCTCCAGGCGAGGTCGGAATCGGTGGTCGCGGTAGTCAGCTGACGTAGTCCAGCTCCGCTCACGCTCCAGATCGAGCCGCCACGACCGAAGGCAATCGTTCCAGCAACGGTGACGCCCTCTGTCACCTCAGGCCCGCTATTGGGATTATCTGAGGGGGCTGGGGTACTCAGCGATAGGCCGACGAGGCTCCCGGCTGCGAGTAGCACGAGCAGGAGGGCCGCAATGATCGGAGCTGGACTAAAGGAGCGCCGCTGCGCGCCGTCTCTACTCATCAGGTCGCGATTCGTTGGAGGCTTCGCGCCATGGAATGGCTGCGGTGCAGCTCGGCGTGTGCGCGGCAGTGGTCGAAGTGATCGTTTCTCACTCATACGCTCTCCCCCAGCACAGCGGGCCGAAAATCTACAACGTGCACCTCAATCCGTGCCGAACCACGATAGGTCCGTTGGGCTGTTCGCACGACAAGATCGATAGAGCTCCCCGCAAGCTGGTCGGCATCAGGCCGACCGAATGCCATCGCCTCGACTGCAAGGCCGTCCAGCGAGAGCGTCAGCCGTGCGTGGCGGCCATCCCCCACCAGGCGCACCGCGGTGAGTGGGATGCCACGCAGGAGGAAGGTGGGCTCCGGGTTCCCCATCCCTGTCGGCGCGAGGTGATCCGCGAGCGCGGCAAGGTCGATGGGGGTGCGACTGCCGATGGGCGCCGCGAGGTCAACGGTCAGCTCTGGTGTGCGCGCCTTCGCCTGCCCTGCACAGGTGGCACTGAGCCGAGGGAGCAGGCTCCCCCATACCTCGGCCACAAACGAGCAGCCACCCGCACCGTCGTGTCCACCGTGGCGAATCAGGGCGTCACTCGCCTCTTGCAGTGCCGCGGCAACAGCGAAGCCCTTCGGCGCGCGTACCGAGGCACGCAGCGGTGCGCCGCTGCCGTCGTCGTGCGCCACAAGTGCCGGGCGCCCCGTCTCCTCACTCAGTCGACCAGCGATCAAGCCGATCAGCCCAACCGACCATGGGCCACGCACCGCGACGAGCCCATCTCCGAGAAAGGCACGAGCCTCATCGCGTTCCGATCCCGGTACGAGTCCAAGCAGTGCTCGCGCCTCGTCAATCGCAACCTTCGTCAACTCTTTTCGTTCGAGGTTAATCCCTTCTAGGAGCGCTGCTAGTTCAGCAGCCTCAGCGGGATCATCGGTCGTGAGTAGCGCCAGGGCTGGAGCGGCGTCGCCGATGCGCCCGGCGGCATTGATGCGTGGCGAAATCGTAAAGCCGGAAACCTCTGCGCGATAAGGTGCCTCTGCGCCGGCCGCACGAAGGAGCGCTGCGATCCCGACAGGCATCGTGCCAGCGCCATTCATCACCTTCAACGCGGAGCGCACAATTACTCTGAACTCATTGGCCACCGGGACCATGTCTGCGATGCCACCAACCATGGCGAGCACGGAGAGCTCTGCCAAAAGCTCACGGCGTTGCGGGTGATCCGCGAGTACTCCCTGAGCAATCTTGAAGGCGAGCCCACTCCCCGCCAAATGTGGGAACGGATAGATTGAATCAGGTCGATTCGGATTCACCAACCAGGCCGCCTGCGCCGGCTCAGGTGGCACAGCGTGGTGATCGATGATGCCAACGAGAATCCCTGCCTCCAACGCCTCGGCTACGCGTGCACGATCGGCGGTGCCGCAGTCGACTGCGAGGATCAGTTCAACGCCATCTTCGAGTGCGGCGGCGATCGCCCCCTCAGGGATACCGTGGCCATCGCCGTCGCGTTGCGGAATATAGCCCTCGGCGATTGCACCAATAGCGCGAAGTGCTCGAATCATGATCGCCGCTCCAGTGAGCCCGTCAGCATCAAAGTCGCCAACTATAAGAACGGGCTCCCCCCCTGCACCGGCGGCACGTAGGCGCGCAATGAGGCCGGTCGCATCGGGGAGAAGGTGCGGATCGTGCAGGGTGCGATCGTTGCGATCGAGGAATTGGCGCGCGCGGTTCGGATCGGCCAAGCCGCGACTATGGAGGAGTGTTGCGAGCGAAAGGTGCAAGTTCTTGGGGATCAGCAGGTCTGTGAAGAGTTGCAGGAGCTCTGGGCTCGCCTGCAGCTCACCGTCGGCGGCAGGATGAAGGGTTGCGACCGGCTCCAGGCGCCAGGCCCGCGCTGGCACCCTACGCCGTGCGGGTTCGAGCCGCTGCCGCCTTGCGCGCCTGAGCACGCTCCTCCCACCAAACTAGAAGTGGGCTGGCGTTAAAGATCGACGAGTAGGTGCCCGAAAGGATGCCGACAAAGAGAGTCAGCACAAACGTACGAATTGAACCGCCGGCGAAGACGAGCAGGGTGAGCAGCGTGATCAACACGGTTGCCGTGGTGTTGAACGAGCGACCCAGCGTCTGCACAATCGAGTGGTTGACGATATCGCCGAATGGGGCGCCAGCATGGCGCACCAGGTTCTCGCGGATGCGGTCGAACACCACAATCGTGTCGTGCACCGAGAAGCCGATGATCGTGAGCATGGCGGTCACAAAGAGGGCATCAATCTCAATCCCCGCAACGGTGCCCGCGATGGCGAAGAAGCCGATCGTCACGATGACGTCGTGAAGGAGTGCCGTGAGGGCCGCCAAGCCGAACCGAAGGTTACGGAAGCGGTAGGTCATCCAGAGCAGGATCCCGATCGAGCCAAGCACCACGAGAAGGAGCGCCTGCTGCGTTAGGTCCTGGCTGATGACGGGGCCCACGGTGGAGACTGAACCCTCTTGCGCGATCGGCCCAACAGCTGCGACGACCGCCTCGCGAATCGCCTGGAGCTCTGCCCCAGCATTTTCGATCTGATCTTGGCCAGCCTGTAGGTCGAGTGGCTTCGTGCGCACAATCAGGAAGCCGGTTCCAGCCTCGGTGACCGTCGCCTCTTCGTGGCCGGCGCTGGCGACCGCCGCCTGCACCACCAGCGGATCGGCTGGCCTCTCTGGGCGGAACTCCCAAATCGTGCCACCCGTGTAGTCGATGGAGAACTTCAGGCCAATCGAGCCGCCCGAGAGGGGGGTCGCCAACGTAAAGAGCAGGCCTGGAACAGTGATGAGCAGCGAGAAGAGGAAGAACCAGCGCTTGCGCGCAATGATCTTATCCATTGATAGCCCCCCGATCGAGTGCGTCAAGGTCACCCTTCGCGACTCCGTAGAGGTACGGCGAGGAGAAGCGCTTCCGCGCGATCACGGCGCGCAGAATCAGACGCGTCACGGTT
Source organism: Chloroflexota bacterium (assembly GCA_026389535.1). Lineage (GTDB taxonomy): Bacteria > Chloroflexota > Limnocylindria > Limnocylindrales > Limnocylindraceae > Limnocylindrus. The sequence goes on along the minus strand of JAPLHR010000014.1, from coordinate 5,826 downwards.
ACGGCGGTGAAGAGCGAGCAGAGCACGCCGATGATGAGCACCAGCGCGAAGCCCTTAATCGTTGACGAGCCGAAGTAGAAGAGGATGAACGCCGTGATCAGGCTGGAGACGTTCGAGTCGAGGATGGAGTTCCAGGCTCGGCTGAATCCAGCCTCCACTGCCGGGGCGATCCCCTTCCCAATGCGCAGCTCCTCTTTCGTGCGCTCAAAAATCAGGATGTTCGCATCCACCGCCATACCGATGGAGAGGACAAAGCCAGCGATGCCGGCAAGGGTCAGCGTGACGGGCACGAGTCGGAAGATCGCCAAGACGATGATCACGTAGAAGAGCAGGGCGATGTTGGCGACGGCGCCAGCCAGGCGGTAGTGCAAGAGCATGAAGAGGAAGACGAGCAAGATGCCGACCGCGCCGGCGAAGAGCGCTTGGCCGAGGAAGGCCGCGCCAAGCGTTGCCTTCACATCGGTAACGCCAATCTCTGCAATCGGGAATGGGAGAGAGCCGAACTTCAGGATGGTGACAAGGTTTGCCGCATCATCCGCTGCGAAGCCGCTCGCGCCACCACCAGAGATCTGCGCCTCGCCGCCGGTGATCGCACTCTGAATGTACGGAGCCGACTTCACGGCTCCGTCGAGAACGATCGCAAAGTAGGAGCCGATGTTCGCCTTTGTCCAGGTGGCAAAGAGGTCCGCACCCTCAGACTTGAGCTTGAATGAGACGACGCGCCTTCCCGAAGAGTCGATCTGCACGGCCGATGAGTCAATCTGATCGCCCGAGAAGAGCGCCTTCAGGGTTGTGTCGCTGAGCGTTTCGCCCTCGTTAGGTACCGGCTTCACCCCTTCGTGAGGCTGGCCTGTTGCGGCGTCAAAATAGCCGTAGGCCTCACGCGGGAGTGGCACAAGGTCGAGGCGACCTGGTCGCGGATGGTGGCGAGATCGGCAGCGGTGGCGCTGACGCCGTCAACGGGCTGCACCTGATATTCCACGCGAAGTCCGCCACGAAGGTCAAGGCCAAGCTTGGTCTCAATCGGACGTGTGCCGCCAGCTGTGCCGCTTGCAGGAAGGCTGAGATTTGGGAGTAGGTCAATAGCCAGCGCCAGAAGGGCTGTAGCCAGGATCAGGTACGGGGTGAACTTACGCATTGCCGAGAATCCTAGCAGGGGCGCCCATCAGCCCCTTTCAGCCACGATCCGCGCCGAGGGCCGATAGGATCCGTGCGGCAAGGGCGTCATCTACCCCTGCGACCTCGGTGAGCGCCTCAACGGGAGCGGCGGCGATCCCCGCCGCTGATCCGAACCGACGCAGGAGCGCCTTTCGCTTCGTTGGGCCGAGCCCACGGATGCCGTCGAGCCGGCTCGCCGTCGCCGCCCGACTGCGCAGCGTGCGGTGATAACCGATCGCAAACCGATGCGCCTCATCGCGAAGTCGTTGCAGGAGGCGCAGCCCAGGGTCGGTGGCGGGGAGAAGAATCGGCGCGGAGGCGTCGCGCGGCCAGAGCTCTTCGCGCTCCTTGGCGAGGCCAACGAGAGGGATCGTTAAACCTGCGGCATCCAGAACGGCGGCGGCGGCAGAGACCTGCCCGCGACCACCATCGATGACGAGAAGGTCGGGCAGGCTCCAAGCGCGTGACTCAGCCTCACCACTCCGTTGGGTCCCATCCGCCACGGATCGGGCGAAGCGACGCGTGAGCGCTTCCGCGTGTGCCGCGAAGTCATCCTGCCCAGTCACCCCCTTAATACGGAAGCGGCGGTACTCCTTCGGCGCCAACTGACCCTCTTGCGCAACGGTCAGCGACGAGACGGTGAATGCCCCCTGAATAGTGCTCACATCGACGCACTCAATGCGCGCCGGCGATGCATCGAGGTTGAGCGCGACGGCAAGCGCCGAGAGCGCAGCGTCGGCACGCTCACGATCGGCGTCCTCCTCGGCCTCGCGACGAATGAGCCACTCCTCTGCGTTGCGTTCGGCCAGCCGCAGGATCCGCGCCCGATCACCACGCTGCGGCACGCGCATCTCAACGCGACCCTCGCGACGTGCCGAGAGGAACTCAAGGATCTCCGGGTCACTCAGCTCTGCAGCAGTCGCAATTGAGGGTGGGATCTCCCCTGCACGTGCGTAGTAGCTCGCAGCAAAGCCTGCGAGGAGCTCTGCGTCGCCTGAATCCCCAGCCTCCACTCGATGCACATCGCGTCCCACCAGTGCTGAGTCACGAATCTGGAAACAGGCGATGGCAATGTGGCGTCCGTGGCGAGCGATCCCCAGCACATCCTCGTCAGGTCGCCCTGAGGTCGGCACCTTCTGTTCGTCAAACGTTGTCTCCAGGGAGAGCACCGCATCGCGGATACGCGCGGCGTCTTCAAACGCTTCGCGCTCGGCGGCGGACTCCATGCGCGTGGTGAGCATCGTGATGGCGGCGCGGGAGCGACCACCGAGGAAGAGTTGCACCCCGTCAATCTCACGCTGATAGTCGGCGACCGGAATGTTGCCGAGGCAGGGGCCCTGGCAGCGCTTCAAGTCAAAGAGGAGGCAGGGGCGCTCTAGTGCGCGCTCCATCGGCTTGATTGAGATCTCGCAGGTGCGAAATTGAAAGAGGCGTTTGATCGCCTCCATGGCAGCATTCACCGAACCGGGTGTGGTGTATGGGCCGAAGTAGCGTGAGCCATCGCGCACGAGTCGCCGGGTGCGCTCCACGCGTGGATACGGATCAGCGGTGACGCGAATATAGGGGTAGCTCCGATCATCACGAAGACGGATGTTGTACTTGGGGAGATGCCGCCGCACGAGTGTTGCCTCAAGGAGGAGTGCCTCCTTCGTGGAGTCGGTGACCGTCCAGTCGAGGGTCGCAACCTCCGCAATCGCGTCGCGAATGCGGTGCGCGCCTGGCTCACCACCCGCCTGCCAGTAGCTGCGAACGCGCTGAGTGAGGTGCGTCGCCTTGCCGACGTAGATGATCTTCCCTGCACTATCCGAGAAGAGATAGACGCCGGGCGCGTCGGGGAGCACCTTCAGCGCTGCTGCGATTGCGTCAGGAACGCTCGGCGCTGGGAGCCGATCAGGCGCCATCACGCGCCCCAGTGCGGCCACGAAGTGCCTCGCGGCGATTCAGGATGCGGAGGATTTCATCGAGCGCTTCGCGTAGTTCGATCACCGCCTCACCTGAAGCGATATCGGCAAGTCCATCCCCTGGCCCAAGGGCGGCACGTACTGCAACGACACCTTTGCGCAGGGCTGCCCCGTGCGCATCGCGAAGCTGCGTCGTCCAGGCACGGTACGGCAGGAATCTGGCACGGGCCCGTTCGTCACTCAACTCGTCAAGGATTCGCTCAAGGAGTTGGGCGGCACGGAGCCCAGCCTGGTCGAGTGATGGATCGGCGTGTCGAGGGAGGTGGGGCTCAGCCATCGCTACTCCAGCGAGTGGATCGGCTCGCCCTTCAGCGCAAGGGCGAGATAGCGACCGGTATGGCTGCGCTTCACCTTTACAACCTGCTCAGGCGTCCCCTCTGCGATGAGTTCGCCACCGCGGCTTCCGCCGTCGGGTCCAAGATCGATCACCCAGTCCGCCGTCTTGATCACATCAAGGTTGTGCTCGATCACGATGACGCTGTTGCCGCCATCAACAAGTCGATGCAGAACATGCAGCAGGCGATCGACATCGGCGAAGTGCAGCCCCGTGGTTGGCTCGTCGAGGATGTACATCGTGCGGCCGGTTGAGCGACGGGCTAACTCTGTGGCGAGCTTGACCCGCTGCGCCTCGCCGCCCGAGAGCGTCGTTGCCGACTGCCCGAGGCGGAGATAGCCGAGGCCCACCTCGCTCAGCGTCTTGAGGCGATTACGAATCGCTGGCACCGCGGAGAAGCGCTCCAGCGCATCTTCCACCTGCAGCTCCAGCACATCGGCGATCGTCATCCCCTTCCAGGTCACCTCGAGCGCCTCGCGGTTGTAGCGCTTCCCCTGGCACGTTTCGCAGGGCACATAGACATCGGGGAGGAACTGCATCTCAATCTGCAAGATGCCGTCACCAGAACAGGTCTCGCAGCGGCCACCCTTGACGTTGAAGGAGAAGCGGCCGGCCGCATAGCCGCGGAGGCGTGCCTCTTGCGTGGCGGCGAAGAGCTCGCGGATTGGCGTGAAGAGGCCGACGTAGGTGGCCGGATTCGAACGTGGTGTACGCCCGATTGGGCTCTGGTCAATCTCAATCACCTTGTCGATCTCATCGAGGCCCGTGATCCTATCGTGCGCCCCTGGTCGCTCTTTCGCGCCATGCAACCTGCGCGCGAGCGCCTTCTGCAGGATGTCGGTGACGAGGGTGCTCTTGCCGCTCCCCGAGACGCCCGTCACGGCAACGAATTCGCCGAGCGGGAAGGCGACGTCAAGCTCGCGGAGATTGTGCTCACGCGCCCCCTTCACCGTGATCGCCTTGCCACTCCCCTTGCGACGCGTCTTCGGCACCGCCACCGAGCGGTCGCCGCGAAGGTAGGCGCCAGTAATGGAATCCTTCGCTGCAAGGAGCTCCTTGAACGTGCCGTTCGAGATCACGTGGCCGCCGAGTTCGCCTGCGCCAGGCCCGATATCAACGACCCAGTCGGCAGTGCGAATCGTCTCTTCGTCATGCTCAACCACCAGCACCGTATTGCCGAGGTCGCGCAGCCGAATCAGCGTGGCAATCAGGCGAGCGTTATCACGCTGGTGCAGGCCGATCGATGGCTCATCGAGGATGTAGAGGACGCCGACCAAACGTGAGCCGATCTGCGTTGCCAGGCGAATGCGCTGCGCCTCGCCGCCCGAGAGCGTGGTTGCAGAGCGATCGACGGTCAGGTAGTCGAGACCAACATCGACGAGGAAGCCGGCACGCTCGCTGATCTCCTTGATCACCGCCTTGGCAATGGTGCGCTCGCGCTCGCCGAGCGCCTTAGAGAGCGTGTTGATCCACGGCACCAGTTCGCCGATCGGCATGGAGGCCACCTCAGCGATGTTGCGTCCGTCTACGCGCACGGCGAGGATTTCGGGCTTTAGGCGGCGACCCTTGCAGTCGGGGCAGGGTCTGCTGACCATGTAGCGCTCAATCTCCACGCGCACCAGCTCAGATTCCGTCTCTTTGTGTCGGCGCTCAAGGTTCGCGATGATCCCCTCAAAGGCAGCCTTATAGGTATTGCTGTAACTCGAGTTCTCGTAGGTCACCGTGTAGCGATCCTCACGCTCGGCGTGCAGCAGGTAGTCGAGTGCACCCTTCGGGAGATCGCCCAGCGGCGTCTTGGGATTCCACTTGTTCGCCTTCATCGCTGCAGTGACTACTTTCAAGTACCAGCTCCCCTCTGGTGAGCGGGACCACGGGATCAAGCCGCCGGTGAGCACCGACTTCTCTGGATCAATCACGCGCTCCTCGTCGACCTCAAGGCGGAAGCCGAGCCCGGTGCAGGTTTCGCACGCGCCATGTGGGGAGTTGAAGCTGAACGAACGCGGCTGCAAGTCGTCGACCACCGTTCCGTCGTAGGCGCACCCGAGCTTCTCGCTGAAGAGTCGCTCCTCAAAGGCTGGCTTCTCTTTCTCGGCTGGGGCGGGGGCAACAATGGCGAGTCCCTCGCCCAGTTTGATCGCCGTCTCCACAGGGTCGGCGAGCCGGCTTCGATCAGGGATCGGAAGTGGCTTCCCCTTCTCGTCTACGGGGTGCTGGACAACAAAGCGATCGACGATGACTTCAATGGAGTGGCGCCTCTTCTTGTCGAGCTTCGGTAGATCATCGGCGCTAAGGTCGTACTGCACTCCGTCCACGCGCACGCGGCTGAAGCCCGACTTGCGCGCCGCCTCATACATGCGCTCACCTTCGCTCTTG
>JAPLHR010000103.1 GCA_026389535.1 Chloroflexota bacterium | reverse complement strand
GACCTGTCATCGGGGGCTTTATGGCGTTCGATGGGCAGCCACTGAATGGGGTGGGAACCTTCCGCTCGGACGCGCGCCGCTACCAGGTCTCGGGATTCAGCCGCCCATCACTCGCTGGGGCGGCCCGGGCGGCGGGCTGGCTCTCGATGCAGGTTGGCCTGCCGTGGGCCACAGACCGTGCCCAGCGCCTCGCCGCCGAGTTCCACGCCGCCGTGCGCGACCTGTCAGGGGTACAGATGCTCGCCCCGGCTGGCGGGCACGCCACGATCGTCTCCCTCCGCGTGGCTGGCTGGAAGCCCGAACAGCTCGTGGAGGAGCTCACCCGACGCGCCTTCGCCATCACGCGCCGCGTGCCGAGCCTCCCAGCCATCGACGGCCGCCCAGGCTCCGCCGCCGCACTTCGCACCTCGTGGGGTTTCTGGAACACCGAGGCCGAGGTGGCGCGCATCGCCGAGCTGATCGCCCTCTTCGCCGCGCATACCCCCGAGACGCTGCCGAAGCGGCCGACCATCGAAATCCTGCATGGCTAAGTCACGCCGCCCACGCGGCTTCATCGGCCGCCGCATCTATCAGCTGCTGCATGCACCGAAGCCGGTCTTTCGCGCCGTCTTCTCAAACGTCTCTATCGCGGCACTCTTGACGATCGCGTATCTCCGTTACGACCTCCAGGTAGAGCGAGCGCTGAGCAGCGGCGCCGATTTGAGCAGCGTCATCGGTGGGCGTGATCTGCGCACCGAGGCCGCGGCACTCTTGGTGCTCGGCACGGTGATCTTTGGCAGCCTCATCACCTATCTGATCGTTCCACAACCGCGCGCAGATGGAAACGGCACGGAGCGATCTGGGTGGTCAGCAGTGCTTGGCCTCTTCGCGAGCTTTCCCGTGGCGTACATCGCCCTCGTGATTGAGAGCCAGTTCCTGAAGCCGCTCTTCGCGCAGTTGTAGCGGAGCGTTACGCCTGGCGTGTGCCGATCAGGCGGTAGCCGATGCCGCGAACGCTCACCAATATCTGTGGGCGACGCTGATTTCCTTCAAACTTCTTGCGCAGGCGGTTGACGGCAACGCGCAGCGCCTCGTCGCCGCCGGTCCAGTTCTCGCCCCAGACGTAATCGCGAATCTCTTGATGCGAGACCGCATCACCGAGTCGCTCAATGAGGAGCGAGAGGAGTCGCAGCTCTGTGCCGGTGAGGGTGATGGTGCGCTCAGCGAGTCGCAACGCGCCGCTGGCGCGGTCGATCGCGATAGGCGTCGGCTCTACAGGCGATGTATCAGTCATGGGAGAGCGATAGTAGCGGGTCTGTAACAGTTCGTCTACGCCACGCCGCCGAGGGCGATGGCAAGCGTTGCACCGCCCGCAAGGGCAATCCCCAAAGCTTGGCGTGCGGTCACGCGTTCGCCCAGTAGCAGCGCCGCAAAGATCACCGTGGTGATTGGCGCGATCGAGGTGAAGACCGCCGCCACCGCCACGCCACTCTCCTCTTTCGAGAGGAAGAAGAAGAGATTCCCTGCCGTTTCGCATGTGCCCGCCACGGTGAGGAGCAGCAGTAGACGCAACCGCGGTAGCAGCCCCACTGGAATTGCGCCGGCGCGAATCGGCTCATCGCCAGGTGGCCGACGGCCGACCAGGCGAGCCACAACGAAGACCAGCGCCAACGCGGAGACGCTGGCAATACGCAGGATGGTGATGAGCCACACCGTTGCGTCCGATTCAACACCGGCGAAGATCAGGCTGAATCCTGCAAAGCAGATGCCGGCAGTGATGCCGTAGACCGCACCACCGCGAGCCGCTGCGCCACTCGATGCATCGGCGTGCGCACCCGCCTCGCCAGCGACGGCATGCTCGATGGAGCTCGTCGAGACGATGATGATCGCAACGATAGCCGCCAAGAATCCAACGAGCCGAAGGAGTGATGGAATCTCACCCTGCAGAATGCTGACCCCAACGGGAATCAGTGCAGAGAGTGTGCCGGCGATGCTGGCAACAATAGAGATACGCCCATGCGCAAACCCGTGATAGAGCACGAGCACACCAGCGCCGCCCACAATTCCTGCGACAGCCGTGGTCAGCAGGGCAGTGCCAGTCGGCGGCGCGCCGCCAATAGCGAGAGCAACGGGGATGAGGAGCGCAAGCGTTGCCGTCTGGCTTGCGGCGACGACAAGGAAGGTTGGGAGGCGACGGCTGGCGAGCCCGCCCAAGAAGTCGCCACCGCCCCAGGAGAAGGCGGCGATCACGCCGAAGAGTGCGCCGATCATGGGGCGACCCAGCGCATGCGCTGATGTGGGCCGACCTGGGGGAACTCAAAGCGCTCCCCCTCGGCAACAAAGCCGAGGCGCTCGTAGAGGGTGATCGCCGCCACCCGCGCGTTGCACCAGAGGTCGCGCGGGGCACTCGTGTCGGACCACCAGGCGGCGATGGCGGCGCGCATCAGTGCCTCACCAATCCCCTGGTTGCGCCAGTGGGGGGCGGTCGCCGCGCCGCGAAGTTGGGTGCTGGGACCCTCAACGACATAGAGCGAGACGCAGGAGGCGAGCTCGCCGCCGCTCCAGGCGCCCCAGTGCGCACCAGCGCCAGCCTCATCACCCGGGTAGTAGGCGCTCTCCAGCGGCCTCCCCGCGCGCAGCACGGCGTGACGCAATTTCAGGATCTCTTCGAGGGTTGCAGGTCGAATTTTCAGCATGCGTACAGGCTACCTGCTCCCCCCGCGCATGTACTACCGTTCCCACATGCCCGACCTACCCGCTCGCGAACAGCGCCCGGCCTATCCGCCACTGCCGACGACCGACCTACTGACGGGTGAGCCGTTCCGTATGGATCTACAGGCGGTGAAGGATGCCGTACGGCGGACTGCGGGAAAGATTCACCTCACGCCAATCCTCTCCTCTATCGGCGCAGCCGACGCGATTCGTCGCAGTGGTGGCCCACTCCTCGGCGACGGACGCGTCCGATTTAAGTCCGAGCACCTGCAGCGCAGCGGTTCGTACAAGGTCCGCGGCATGTTGAATCGCGTCGCACGACTCGTGGAGTTCTTCGGTATTGAGGATGTGAAGCGCCGCGGCATCATCACCTTTAGCGCGGGGAACGCCGCCGCCGCATACGCCTGGGCGGGCCGCGTCTACGGCATCCCTGTCGAGGTGGTGATGCCCGCAAAGGCCGTGCCCGCAAAGATCGCCGCCTGCAAGGCGTACGGTGCGACCGTGCACCTTGTCGAGGGGAACATGGGCACCGCTGGCGAGCTCAAGAGCAAGCTCGTCGCAGAGCGCGGTCTCATCGATGCCCACCCGTTTGATGACCCGTTTGTGATTGCCGGCCACGGCAGCATGGGCATAGAGATCCTTGAGCAGATTCCCGAGGCTGATGTCGTCATTGGTGGACTCGGCGGCGGCGGCATGCTCTGCGGCGCATCCGTTGCGCTTCGCGCACTCAAGCCCGAGATTCGCCTCTACGGCGTTGAGCCGGACGGTTCGTCTGCGGTGAAGCAGGCGGTAGACAAGGGTGGCGTTGTGCCAGTGACACCAGTTACCGTTGCCGACGGGCTTGGCGCGCCGTACGCCGGCTCCTGGACACTCCCACTCGCCTCATCACTGCTGGATGGCCTCATCACCCTCCCCGACGAAGAGATCCTCGGTGGCCTGCGGTTCGCCATGGAGCGACTCAAGCAGGTGGTGGAGCCCGCCGGCGCCGCCGCACTCGCCGCGCTCCTCTTCGGCCGCATCCCCGTGATCCCTGGCGACCGGGTGGTCGTCATCTTGAGCGGCGGGAACGTCGACCTGACGCGCATCCCTGAGTTCCTCGAGCGCGCCGCACCCGTACCTGGGGCGTAGCGCGCAACCCCCTCCACACTAGCCGCCCAGCGGCGTAGGCTCACGAAAGGTGGTCACCTGTTGGCCACCAAGAGGGAGGAGGAGAGATGTCATACAGCTACGAGAACTCACGCGGAACCGAGTACTACCTCCACGTGCGATCACGCATTGTGGCGAGCGGAAAGCAGGTAGACCTCTACTTCTTTGCCAAGAAGCTAGGGGCAGGCGCCGTCGCCGAACTTCCTGATGGCTACAAGGTGATTGAGTCAGAGCGGACCGGCCTGCCGATCCTGAAGAAGAGGTCGAAGTCCCCCTGGGGGTGATCAACTAACTGTGCCAAACAGTCGGCACAGTGATCAGGCAAGATGGTGGGCATGAACGATCTACTCTTGCCACTCGCCGTACTCTTTACCGGCATCGCCGCCGTTGCAGCAATCGCCGCAGCGCTCCGCGCTGGGCGCCCAACTCCGCCCGACCAGAGTGCCGCCATTCAGGCCGCCCAGCTCGCCGCCATGGTGCAGGGGCTCGTGACGCAGTCCAATCGCGATCGGGAGAGCGTGCAGCAGGCGCTGGTCGCTGGCGCGAAGGGCACCACAGAGCAGCTGCAGCAGGTGGGCGAACGCCTTGGCATCATCGATCGTGCGCAGCAGCAGATCGAAGAGCTGAAGGGCCAGGTTGTCGACCTGGTCGGCATCCTCGGGAGCAACCAGGCGCGCGGCGCGTTTGGTGAGGTGCGCCTTGAGCAGATCGTGGAAGATGTGCTCCCCGCGGAGCTCTACGAATTCCAGGCAACCCTCTCAAATCGTGCCCGGGTTGATTGCCTCATCCGCTTCGGTGAGCGCGGCGGTGACCTCGCTGTCGATTCAAAGTTTCCCCTCGAGTCGTATCGCAGCATGCTCGCCGCCAGTGACGACGCCACGCGCACCGTTGCTGAGCGTCAGTTCAAGGTCGACGTAAAGAAACACATCGACGACATCTCGTCGAAGTACCTCATCAAGGGGGAGACCCGCGACCTCGCTCTCATGTTCATCCCGGCAGAATCCATCTATGGCGAGCTGCTGCAGCACTTCGCCGATCTTGTGGAATATGCGAGCAAGAGGCGGGTCTACCTCGCCAGCCCAAATACGATTCATGGTTGGCTGACCAATCTTCGCTCGGTCTACATCGACACCAAAATCGCCGCGCAGGCCTCGCTCATTCAGCGCGAGGTCCGCCTCATCCTCGAGGACGTTGGCCGCCTCGGCGAGCGGGTTGAGAGCCTTGAAGGCCACTTCGGGCAGGCGAATAAGGACATCGAGCAGATCAAGACCTCTGCCAAGAAGGTGCTCGACCGGGGCGAGAAGATCGAACGGGTAGAACTCACTGCGGGCGATGAGGCTTCAGCCCCAGCCCTGAAAGATTGAGTTATTTCGGCGGATCGGCTACCGTTTTGTCCAGGGCTGAAGTCCAGCTCAAACGTTAGGGAGGAAACATGGATTCGAAGAACCTGTACATCTTGGCTGCAGTAGCCAGCCTCGCACTTTCACTCGCGCACTATTTCGGTGTCGGCTTCACCCAAAGCGACAGCACCGCCATCTACATCGGCCTGTGGGTTCCAGCGATTCTCTCGCTCGGCGTCCTACTCGCCAAGAAGAGCAAGTGAACGACCCGATCGTCTTCGTGCTCGGCTTTCTTGTAAGCCTCCCAGTTCTCTGGGCGGCGTACTTGGATCTTCGCAGCTAACGCTGGCGATCAGATAAGGGCGCCTCGTTGCGGCTGATGCCGTGACGGGGCGTTTTTATTTATCGCCGTAAGCTAGGTCAGCTGCCGCCAGAGTTGTACTGCGCGGAAGTATTCGCAACGCGAGAAGCGCAGTTGCGATGAGTGCTGCGCCGCTTGCTATGAAGAGCGGTGTCGCGCCAATCTGCGCAAACATAACCCCTGCGACGACGCCACCAACCGCTGCGCCGATGGTGCCGGCGGAGTAGTAGAGCGACTGTCCAGTCGCGTGCAGTCGTCGCGGGACCAGGCGATCAATGATCTGGATAGCGCACATGAGCGAGGTGGCGAATGAGGCACCCTCGAGGAGTCGCATTAAAGTGATGGCAAGTGCACTATCAAGGATTCCCACTGACGCGGTGATACATCCCATCAGCATGGTGGAGAGCGCGAAGGTTCGGCGTAGACCAAGGCGCTTAATCAGGTGGCGCACATTCAACATAAACGGCACTTCGACGTATGCGGCGAGTGCGCCACCAAGGCCGAGCATTGCTTCATCGCCGCCAAGGTTTGATACCTGCAGCGGTCCAAAGCGATAGAAGGCGGTGCCACTAAATGCCTCAATAAAGATGATTGCGATGAAGGGCCCCATTGCCGGAGAGAGTCGCAGGACATCACTGATACTGCCGAGGCGTTTTCGCCACCCGACTGTCTTTACCGAATCGCTCTTCACGCGGACTGATCGCTTTGACTGTGCAGGCTCAACGTGCCGCCTCTCATGCAACGTTGGGATGGGGAGCAGGATGCATGCCAGCCCAAGAGCGAGCAGAGGCGTGATTGCCGTGCTGCCTCCATCACGAATGGCGATACCAGCGGCCAGCGCTGTTGTGGCATAGGTAAAGCTGGTGAGGGCACGTGTCACCGCGTAGCGAAGGCCGCCGTCGCGCGCGACGCTGAGTGCGAGTGCGTCAGCGGATCCGCTGGACGCCGACCCAGCGACCGCCATCAAGACACTGCCCACGACGGCGGTAGGCAGGTCGCCGAAAGCAAAGAGCAGGATGCCGATTGCGCTTGAGCTTTCGCCGATCGCAAGCGCAATCTTTCGCCCCCAGACACGATCGGCGAGGTGCCCCCAGGCGGGGCCAATTGCTGCCGAGATGAGGGCAGATGCGGCGGTGAGGAGTCCGAGCCCCTCTGGGGTGAGCCCCCGACTTGTCATCACAACGGCATAGAACGGATAGAAGACAGCGCCGACGATGCCGAATCCGGCATACATCGAGAGGAGACCCCGCTGGGTTCCTTGTGATGTAGCGCGTCGGCGGGCTATCGGATGTTCTCCGGCCCAAATGAGTTCGGCAGGAGCAGGTCAAACGGGTAACGGTTGATGCGCAGAATCTCTAGCCGCTCGTCAAGATTCACGGCAACGATCGGGATCGAAAGCGACGCCGCGAACTCACGAATTCTTTGACGGCAGATGCCGCATGGTGCTGGTGCTTCCGCTGGTGACTGCACCGCAAATGCGAGAGCGACGGCACGCGCATCGGTGGCTAGGCGCATCGCATTCATCGTGTGCTGTTCGGCGTGTACGGTAAGGGTGTAGTCAACACCCTCCATGTTTGCGCCAACGTGTATCCCGCCGTTCTCGTCGGCTGCGGCAGCGCCAACCGTGTAACCGGAGTAGGGCGCGTATGCGCGCGGACGAATGGCACGCGCCGCCACAACGAGCTTCACCTCAATTGACGTGAGGTCTGCCTCGGTGATTCTCATCGTGGACTCCACCCTTCTACTTGGCCGATCAGTCGGCGAATGTGCAGCGCATGGAGTGGTGCAAACGGGAGTGACCAGATGCGCTTCAGCCACGCCTCCGAACCGAGCGAGCAGGCGTCGGCCCCCGCCCAGCCGTACTCGCGCACATCGTTAAAGGTGCGCACGCCGCCGCCGGCGATGATCGGGAGCTTGATCCCCGCCTCGCGCAACTCGCTCACCACGCGCAGTCCGATCGGCTTGATCGCACGACCCGAGAGGCCGCCGTAACGGTTTTTCAGCAGCGGTGCGCCCGTTGCAGGGTCAAGGCGGAGGCCCTTCACGGTGTTGATCGCAGAGATGGCAGCGACTCCTGTCGCTTCGGCGAGACGGGCATGCTCGAGGTAGTCGAAGTCGGGGGAGAGCTTCAGGATCACCGGGAAGCGCGAGGCCGGCACGGCTCGTCGCAACACCTCCTCGATGATTGCACTGAAGTCAAAGTTCACGTTGTGACAGGAGACATTGAACTCCACGGCGGCGAGCTCGCCTGGCTTCGCGCGGCGATTCACCGTCTCCACGAGCGACGAAAACTCGTCAGCACTAAAGCCACCGAGCGAGAGGATTCGGTTCTGCTCGCTCGTGCGCGGGAAGTACTCATCGAAGTAGCGCTCAACCCCAATGTTCGACCAGCCGAACGCGTTGAGCCAACCACCATCTGCCTCTTGGAGTGCTCCGCGATAGAGGCGGAAGAACTCGGGTAGGTCTGTTGGCCCCCACGACTCACGCAGGGTGAAGTGCCCTTCGCGCGGCTGCTCAGTCACAGTGCGCACGGTGACAGCGCCGAAGCGGCGCAGGTCGACGAAGTTTACGAGCGGCGAGAGGCCGGTGATCGCGAAGCGGCCCTTCGGTGCGCCGTAGCCAAGGAGGCTTGAACTGGTGACCAGACGATTCCGAAGCTGGATCCCGTTCAGGTCAATCATGCGCCAAGGATAGCGCGCAGTGCGAGCACCACCAACACGGAGAGTGTCATGCCTACAAGTAGGTTGCCCCGCCAGCGGCCCGCAGCGGCGCCAGCGAACACGGCAACCGCCTCAGGGCCAACGGTGAAGACACCGCCCTGCACAAACACCGAAGCCGCAGCGATCGCGCCCAGCACCGCTGGGCCGATCAGCCGAAGGTACTCAAGAACGGCGGGCGGCAGGCGATCGATGCCAGGGACCAGCATCGGCAGTGCGCGCGCCGCATACGTGCCGAGCCCACCAAGGATCGCGAGCGGGATTAGATCGGCGCTCAAGAGGTCGTTGTTCACGCGCGCCTCCGAAAGAGTGCGAGCCCGGCGAGTGGTCCAACGAGGCCGCCGATCATGATTGCGGCACTCGGATCGATCAGGAGCGCTGCGGCAACTGCGCTGCCACAACCAACAAGCAGTGCAACAAGCGCCGCGCGATCCTTCACGAGGCCGATGGCGAGCCCAGCCATCGCCGCGGGGAAGACCACATCGAGACCAATGGTTGCTGGGTCGGGCAGCGCTGCACCGGCGAGCCATCCGGCGGCTGTTGCGAGGTTCCAGGGAACGAAGATCGTGAGCCCCGCATACCAGGCACCTTTTACGTCGATTCGGCCGAGGCGTGCAATGTGTGCTGTGGTGAGGGCAAATGCCTCGTCGGTGAGCAGATAGGCGAGCCCCGCCCGGAGTTTCAGCGAGAGTTTCGCGGCGTACGGCGCAACCGACGCGGAGTAGAGGAGGTGTCGGGCGTTGAGCAGCCAGACCAACAGCACGATCGATGGCCACGGCGTGTTGACGACGAGCAGACCGACGGCGGCAAACTGTGATGCGCCAGCAAAGAGGATCGAACTGAAGGCGATCGCCTCAATCAGTGAGAGCCCACCCTGGCGCGCGGTAAAGCCGAAGATGCCGCCAACGATGATGGCGATAGCCCAGATACCAAGCGAGTCAACGACGAGGCGCCGGCGCGCGGTGCTCAGTACGGTCGCAACTCCGCTCATTGCGCGGCGGGCTCCAAGATCACAACGGGGATCTCACGCGACGTCTTTCGGGCATACGCCGCGTACACACCGTACGTCGCATCATCGGTTGCGCGCAGGTATCGCAGCCGCTCTTCACCAACGGCAATGCGCGCGCGATACGGTCGTCGGAAACGCTTGTAGATGATCGCGACCCTCGGCTCGGCCTCGATGTTGTGATACCAGGCTGGGTGACCCTCGCGTCCATAGTTGCTGGCGATCACCACAATGCGCTCACCGTCGGGGAGATAAGTCAGCACGACGCGACGTGGCGTGCCGCTGCGCCGACCGATCGTCTCCAAGATGATTCCCGGTCGCCCACCAAGGTTGGGCGACACCCAACCGTTGGTTGCAAGTGCAAGGCGCGCGTGTAACGGCGCAACGAGTCCAATCAGTCGACCGAACCAGCGCTGTGCCCCCTTCAGCCACGAAGGGCGCCGTGCCGCCCAATCGTCGCCTGGCACTTAGCGCTCAGCGAAGAGGTAGCGAACGGAGAGTGCGGCCACGACCGCACCGATGAGCGGCCCAACGATGTAGACGACGGCCCCCGATAGGTCACCGAACGCAACTGCCGGACCGAACCAACGCGCCGGGTTCATGGCAGCGCCGGTGAGCGGTCCGCCCACCATGATGTCGGCGATGATCACGCCGCCAATGAGGAGTGCACCGAGCTGTGGGGCGCGCTTATCAACGGCGGTTAGCAGTACGGCGTAGACCAACACGGCAGTGAGGACCGCCTCGATTGCGATCGCCGTGACCTGGGTCAGGCCAGCAGCAACAGCGGGTGATCCACCGCCTGCAACTGACCAGGCGGTGTCGCCTGGCTCGAAGCCGCCAAAGGCGAGCTTGAGGGCGAACCCGGCGGCAACGGCGCCGACCAGCTGGGCCGCGATGTAGCGGATCCCCTCAATAGTTCGGACCTTGCCAACCAGCCAGAGGGCCACGGTCACCACCGGGTTGAACTGCCCGCCACTGATCGGGGCGAAGGCGGTGCCAAGGGCGGCAAGACCAGAGGGCCACGGTCACCACCGGGTTGAACTGCCCGCCACTGATCGGGGCGAAGGCGGTGCCAAGGGCGGCAAGAACGAGGCCGTGGGCGAGGGCGATCCCGATAAGGCCGACCGCCCCGCCGGTCTGGGCGTCCATGATCACCGCGCCCGCTCCGACCACGAAGAAGAGGAAGGTGCCGATCACCTCAGCGGCGAGGGCGGCGACGAGGGTTCGACTGGGCATTCGCAGGGACCTCCACGAGTCTTCGGGGGGCCAGCGGCCCCCATTGGAGCTGATTGTAGGGCAGCCCCTATGAGAGATGAGCGCGATGCCGTATGCTACGGAGGTCCCCCGGGCTTCGGTGGACATAAGCACGCACGCACGCGACCGAGATCAGTCAACCGTTCCCATCCAGGGCTCGCGAGACCAGCATCGGACCACGAGGCGAGCCAGCACTAGGAGTGAACGGAATGTACACAGACAAGAACTTGGTCTGCATGGATTGCAGCCAGGAATTCGTATTCACAGCGCGGGACCAGGAGTTCTACGCTGAGCG
>JAPLHR010000023.1 GCA_026389535.1 Chloroflexota bacterium | reverse complement strand
ACACTCTTACCGCTCTCGTTGCCGATGGATGCGGTGCGGATCTCCCACTGAATTTCGTCGTATGGATGCGTGCCGGCGGTGGTCGAGCGTCGATCCCAGGCGAGGCCCTTTGTGCCCTTGCCATCAAAGCTCAACGGTGGCAACGGCTGCGCCGTTGACTTCTCGATCGTTGCCTTTGTTGCCGCCTTCGCAGCGTCCACCAAGCCCGCCATGTCTCTCTCCCTCTTCTGCCTCAAAATGTGAGGCCCACCACCTCTGTTCCCAACCAACGATTGGGCGCACAGAGCCCCTGCCGTGTAGCAGCGGGAGCCGAATCCTACGCCCACTCTGGTGTGGCGTCAATCCCCCAACCACAACATATGGTGGTGTTACAGGGGAGTGTTACCGCACATGTTGTGGTTTGGCTGCGATTCGCCTTTGTTACAAAATCTGCCGCACGGCGCAGGCGCAGCCCGCGCTCAGGCGGGCCGCCAGCTGGGCTGATTGGGCCGGGGAGGGCCCTTTTTACAGCCCCGAGTAGGTGTGGAGGCCGGTGAACCAGAGGTTCCCCGAGTAGGTCAGCAGGACGGCAATAAAGCCGATCACTAAGAGGAGGGCGGCGGGTCGACCCTGCCAGCCGCGCTGGCTGCGGGCGTGCAGGTAGACGGCGTAGATCAGCCAGGTGGCGAGAGCCGACGTCTCCTTCGGATCCCACCCCCAGAAGCGACTCCAGGCGATTGAGGCCCAGATTGATCCAAGGATGAGCATTCCGGCGAAGAGGGGGAAGGCGACGGCGACGGCGCGGAACGCAACAAGGTCGAGACGCTTTGCTGGCGGCAACCAGCTGAAGCGATCGGTGTCGCCTTGCAGCAGATAGGCAACGCCGGCCGCAAATGCGAAGGCGAAGATGCCGTAGCTGAGCATTGCCATGCCGACATGGATGGTGAGCAGAAACGGATGCTGTAGCGCTGGAACCAGATCAACCACCGCATTCGGCAGTGTCGTGGCGTAGGCGAGCAGTGCGAGTGCCACACCGTAGGCGATGGTGCTGAGCGCTGGCAGGCGACGCTTGCGATCGAAGAAGATCGCTGCGGCGCAAATGCCGAAGGCAAATGAGATCGTGAACTCATAGAGATTTCCCCAGGGCCCGCGGCCCACAACGATGGCGCGTGCGATCAGCGCTACGCCGAGTGATCCAGTTGCAATAACGGCGAGCGCACCTGCGATCGCACTGATCGCGCTTGTCGATTCGGCGGCGGTCGGCGCGCCACCGTCAAGCTGCTCGGCGAGGTTGCCGCGCATTGATGCTGCGGCGATAGCGAGTCGTGGCGTAACGGCGCGATCGCCTTGGGCTACGAGGACTAGGTGCACGACATAGAGGGCGAAGGCGCCGACGAGGGCAATCGCCCCAACGACAACGAGATAGAAGGAGAGGGTCGCCACTTAGGCGCGAGCCGCGCCGCCAGGAGGCGGTCCAGCGGGGCGCTCCACGGCGATCAGCGTTCGGGCGCGCACCTCGAGGCCGCAGGCATCGCAGGTACTGCGCTCAGCCACTCGAACCGCGAGGCAGCTAGGGCAGGCGATCAGCAGCGGCTCGCCGCGGAGCGAGCGGGTGCTCCCATTTGGGTAGATGGCCGCCTCACTGGTGGCGTACGGGCGTCCGGCGGGGAAGAGCGGTCGCCCATCGGCACCGAGCGGGGCGGGGGTGGGGAGGGGGGCGCCGACCTTGAGCTGTGCACCACGCTTGGTGATGCCGACCAGCGTCCAGATGCCACCCGTGTACAGGAGCCAGAGCAAGACGAGGGGGGCGACAAAGAGTGGGAGGAGACCGATCAGGGCGGCCCAGTCTGGCGTGACAAAGGCGGGGACGATCGTGCTGAGCCAGGCGAAGAACTCGGCGATGCGAGCACCAATTTCACTCATAGATGAATCCTAGCGGGGGCGCGGCGGACGCGTTGAGGGGCCGCGCTTCTGGGTCGCGCCACGCCCCGGGCGCCAGCGTCGTTCGGAGTCACCCTCATCTTTACTCGGCGCCGCACGCCTCGGGCCGGATCCGCCGATGCTTGGGGGGCGTGCGCCCGTTCCAGCGAGAGGAGCACGCGGCGGGCCGCCGATGGCGTCGCGGAAGTAGCGGGCGCTGACGACGGAGGCCCCGAGGGCGGTGCACCGTGCGGCCAACCCGCGGTCGTCAGTAATGACAACGATGCGGTCGGCTGAGCCAGGATCTGGTGAGCCGATCGCCTCGACGATCTTGTCGTCGGCGGAGCGGGCACCCCCATCACGGAAGACCTCGATCGCGACCCCTGGGGTGATGGTCCGACGCAGCTTCGCCTCGAGGTTATTGAGGCGCCCCTCATCCCGGCCGCCAACGAGGTTGTTGCCGTCCACCAGCAGGCGCTTCGCGTTGCGTAGGGTGACGCGCTCCTGATCTACCATCGCCTCATGCTCCTTTGTGTTGACCTTGACGGGGTTGTCTACCGCGGCAGTGAGCCGGTCCCTGGCGTTGGCCCGCTCCTCACCGAGCGTGTTGCCGGTGGTGACCGCGTGGTCTATGTCACCAACAACAGCTTCCTGCGCCGCGTTGAGTATCGCTCACGCATCGAGGCGTGTGGTGCGCCCCTCTCAACGCACGGCATCATCACCGCCGCCTCAGCCGTGGCGCAGCACTTCGTTGATAAGGGCTATCGCCACATCTTGGTCTACGGGGCAGAGGGGCTCGCCGCCGAGCTGCGCGACGCTGGGCTCGACGCCTGCCGCACCGCAGAGTTCGATGGACCAGAGTCACTCGCCGTGTGGGGAGTGGACGCGGTGACGGTGGGTCTCGATCGCGAGTCCGACTGGCACGATCTTGCCGTCGCCACGGATGCGGTGCGCGCCGGTGCCCCACTGATCGTGCCGAACCGCGACGCCAACTATCCAGATCCTGGCCGCCTCGTGCCGGGCACGGGCGCGGCGGTGGCGGCACTTGAGGCGGCGACCGGTGTGCGTGCCACGGCGATTGGGAAGCCGGCCCCCGACCTGCTGCTGCAGGCGGCGGCGCTCGACGGGAGCGACATTCGCGACGCGATCATGATCGGCGACTCTCCCGCGACCGACATCGCTGCGGCGAACGCGGCGGGGTGTCGATCCATTCTCTTGATGACGGGCGTCGGCGCGGGCGTTGGCGCCGTACAGATCGATGACCTACCGGCGGCGCAGCGTCCAACCTGGGTCGCGCGCGATGCGGCGGAGATGGCGGGCATCCTTACTGCAGTTACTGCGAGCGGTGTTGCACGTGGCTAACAGCTTCCTTGACCTCTGGCGCGCAGCGGGCCGGGAGCGCCACCCAGGGAAGACGGGGTCGCTCCCCGCCCCACTCGACCGACTGAACGGCGAGGCGTTGGCGGCACGCGACGGCGCACACCCACTCGCATTCCTGACCGGGGCTGAGCTCCTGACGCCGTGCACCGACGCGCTCTCGGGCTCGATAGAGGTGACGCCTGGGAGCCTAGTCGGTGGTGAGATTCATGCCCGTCTTCGCGTTCGCGCGACCAAAGAGATCAAGGCGCGAGGGACGCGCGTCTCTGTAAAGGGACACCTGGTGCGCGAGGTCACGCAAATGCAGACACAGAAGAACGGCGATCAGGAAATCACCACAACTTGGGTTGAAGTGCTTGCTAGCGAGTTCGCCAACGTGCCGCTGATGGAGATCGCCGTGCCAGCAACGCTGGCCCCGGGCGACGAGATTGACCTCAAGATCCTTGCTCCCGCTCCAAAACTCGGGCCACCCTCTGTGCATCTCGGTGCCTACATGGTCGTGTGGACGCTGCAGGTGGAGTGGGATATCGCTGTAGGCGGTGACGAGCGCGTGGCCGCCGTGATCAACGTTGCGCAGAACCCAGACCTGCTGCGCTCCGGCGTGATGTCGCTTGGGCCGTCGGCAATGATGGCCGCCTGGTCCGAGGGCGAGGTCTCCATGGATGTTGAACCGGCACCACCGATCGCACCAGGTAGTGCCTTGCAGGTCAACGTTCGTTGGCCGAGCGCCTCTGGTGGCCGCGGCGCACGTGTCGAACTGTATGTTGACGTGAAGATGGCGCCGGACGTGCGCATCGCCGCAGCAGAGTTGCAGACGAGTGACCTAGCGAAGGGGAGTCTCGTCACCTTTGAGATTCCGAGTGACGCCCCACCTGTGTTTGACGGAGTTAAGGGAGCGCAGTTGACGGTGCGTTATCGCATTCGGGTGCTCATTGATCGACCGATGCGCAGCGATCTTGCTGCGGAGCGCAATGTGGTGATCGGCTAAGCGACGCTGCGCAGCGCCGCCACGGCGATGCTCGTACCGAATCCAATGATCAGCACCTGACCAACGATGCGCGTCGCGGTGACCGCTCGTTCTGGCAGGATGCGACCCGCAGCCGCGCCGATCGCCCCCAACAAGAGTTGCCACGAGAGGCTCGCCCCCGCCGCACCGAGGGTGAAGGCAACCGCGTTCATCGGGTCACTCCCGAGACCGGGGAGCCCAATAGCGAGCGCCAAGAAGTAGAGGACCGTCGCCGGGTTCATCGCGGTGAGGGCGATGAAGCGCAGGTAGAGCTGCCGCGCGCTCCCACGCACACGCGGGTCGGTAGCCGCGTCGGCACTGGTGCTCGAGGCGCGGAGCGAGAGGAGCCCGCGCACCCCGATGGAGATCAGAATCCCGCCCGAGAGGACCTGGAGTGGCGCTAACGCCACCGCAAGGAGCTGGTTGAGGAGCCCGCCAACGACGAGCGCCAACGAGCAGAAGAGGAGGTCGACGGTTGCAGCCCCTGCTCCGGCGGCAAGCCCGCGGCGGAGGCCGCCCATCATCCCCGTTTCAATAATGAGGACGGCGATCACGCCGACAGGGACAGCGATTGCGTAGCCTGCGAACATCCCCGCGAGCAGTGCACCAAACATCGGTGCATCATAGAGTGGAGCGGTGGCCCAAAGAGGCCGAGGAAGCGAATAGGGGGTTCTATGGCGCGAGTCTTTCTCACCGGTGCAACGGGTTTCGTCGGGAGTCACGTGCTCCCAGCACTCCTCGGCGCCGGACACTCCGTCACCGCCCTTGTACGCAGCGATGCACGAGCGACGGCCTTGCTCGCGCGCGTAGCCGCCTCGCCCGGCAAACTTGAAACGAGGATCGGGACGGTGAACGATCGCGCCTCGCTCGACGCAGCGATGGTTGGCTGCGATGCGGTCGTACACCTGGTCGCCCTGCCACGCGACTGGAACGACGGCGCCGACCTTGAGCGCGTCAATGCCGTTGGTACCGCCACGATCGTTGCGGCAGCCGAGGCCGCCGGCATCACGCGCTTCATTCATCTCGGTGCACTCGGCGTGCAGGAGCGACCTGAGTTGCACTACGCGAGCTCCAAGGCGCGCGGCGAGGGCTTCGTTCGCGCCTCATCGCTCGACTGGACGATCCTCAAGCCGAGCCTCATCTGGGGGGAGCGCGACGGCTTCTTCAATATCGTTGCGGCGCTCGTCAAGATTCCTGCGCCAGCGGTGCCAGTTCCTGGCAACGGGAAGAGTCGCTTTCAGCCGGTCTGGGTTGGTGATGTTGCCCGCGCCATCGTGCAGGTGCTCGATGCACCGAAGGGGAGCATCAAGGCATCGTTCGAACTGGGCGGTCCGCGCTACTGGACGTATGCCGAGATCACGCGTGAGGTGGCGCGTGCCCTTGGGAAGCGCCGCATCATCATCCCAATGCCGGTGCCGTTGATCACCCTCGTCGCGCGCATCTCCGAGGCGATTCGCCTCCCATTCCCCGTTGCAACAGACCAGTTGCGCCAGTTGGCACTAGATAACATCGGCGCTACGGATGCGGTCGAGCGCAAGCTTGGCTTTGCCCCAGTCGATATGGGTGGCCGACTCGGCTACCTCAGGCGCAAGGTCAGCAAGCAGTAGGCGTCAGAGGCGCGAGGAGGATCAGATGCGGATCATCATCACAGCCAAGGGCGCTGCGGCCAAGGCGGGTGTCTTCGTCACTCCAGTCTTTCGCGATCAGCTCGATGCGCCGCACCTGCGTGAGGCCGATAGCAAGAGCGGCGGACAAGTTTCAGCACTCCGCGCGATTGGCGAGGGGACTGGCAGCCGCTACAGCTGCACGCTGACAAGTGCCGGCCGCCTCCCTGCTGATCACCTACTGCTGGTCGGCGCCGGGCCTCGCGCCGATTTTGGTCGACAAGAGCTGCAGCGCTGGGCCGCGGCGGCAACGCGTCGCCTCGCTGGACGAAAGGTCACGCGACTCGCCATCGATGCCACCGGCATCGTCGCTGCGCTGACCAGCACATCACCTGCGCTGCGCGCTGAGGGTGGCGCATCATTTGGCCCAGGCCTCTCTGCGAACGCCGCAAAGCAGAGCGATGCTGCAGTGATCGCCGTCGACTTCATTGTGCGCGGCGTCATTGACGGCTCATTCCACGAAGGTGTCGGCGGAAAGAGCGTGATTGAAGCGCAACCCGCAGCGCTCACCGTGCTCGAGATCATCGTGCCAAGTGGAACCGATCTCGCCGCTGCAAGCGAGGGCGCCCGTCGCGCCGAAATCATTGCGAGCGGTGTTGTGCGTACGCGACGCTGGTCTAACTATCCGGCGAACGAGATGCCGCCACTCGGCATTGCCGAAGAGGCGCGCGATCGCGCGCGCGCCGTGGGCCTGCGCGCCACCATCATCACCGCGGCACAGTTGCAGCGCATGGGCGCCGGCATGCTGCTCGCCGTCGGCAAGGGTTCAAAGAACCCACCCTGCCTCGTGGTCTTGTCAGGCGGAAAGCCTGGCGCGAAAGATCCTCTTGGGCGACGCCTCGCGATGGTTGGCAAGGGGGTCTGCTTCGATACGGGCGGCATCTCGCTGAAGCCTCCCGCCGAAATGGAAGAGATGAAGCACGACAAGAACGGCGCCATCGCCGTGCTTGAGGCTGCGGCAACCATTGCGCACCTTGACCCAGGTCGCCCAATTCATGCCGTGGCGGCCTGTGTTGAGAACATGCCGGGCGGAAACGCCACCCGACCTGGCGACGTCGTGACCGCCCTCAACGGGAAGCGCGTCGAGATCACCAACACCGACGCCGAAGGGCGCCTCATCCTTGGCGACGCGTTGCATTACGCCGAGCGCGAGCTTGGAGCGACGCATCTCGTAGATGTAGCAACGCTCACTGGGATCGCCTATTCCGCGTATGGCGGCGAGGTTGCCGCCACCTGCGGCACCGATACAGGCTTCCTTGACGAGTTCCACCTTGCCGCGCGCCGCGCGGGAGAGGTCTACTGGCCGTATCCGCTGGCGGAGGCCTACATGAAGAACATGTCGACCTGGTCGGCCGACTTCCAGAATTCGGGCACGCGCGAGGCATCACTGATTCGCAGCGGCCTCTTCCTGCGCGAGTTTGTGACCGTGCCGTGGGTGCATCTCGATATTGCGGGCACCGCCTATCGCCGCAGCGTTGCCCCATTCGCCGGTCGGGGCTCTACGGGCGCGGCCCATACCTCGCTCGTTGAGTTGGCCATGGGGGGTGGCGTCCGTCGCTGAGGCTGATACTCTGCTCCTAGCGGAGGAGAGGAGGTCATTCATGGAGCACTCGCCTGCGCCTGCGCAGAAGCAACGCACCTGGCGCGGCCGACTCGGCGTCCTGCTCACCATCCCCCTCCTTATCGTTGGCCTCGGCTTGGCGCAGGCTGGACCGGTTCGCGGAGACCCTCTCGATGACGCCCTCGCCCAACAGAAGGCGCTCGCCGCACAGCTCGCCGCCCAACAGAAGGCGCTCGATGCACTGATCGCGCAGCAGGGTGCCCTCACGGCGCAGCTCGCCTCCACCTCTGCAGCCCTGGCGAAAAACACGGCAACGCTGACAAGCATCACGACGCAGGTGGCACAGCTCACGACCGCGGTGCAGCAGGCGCAGGCTGGCCTCAACAAACTCAACGCCGCAGTGAACGCCCTTGACGCGGAGATCAGTCGGCTGGTGAAGGCGCAACAGGCGAAAGCCCGTGACCTTGCGGCACGTCAGGCGATCTTGGCATCTCGAATTCGTGAGGCGTACATCGCCGACCAGACCCCGCCACTCTGGATCCTGCTCTCTGGCCAGAGCTTTACCGACATCCTGCTCGACATCGCCGGGTTCAATGCCCTCGGCGCAGAAGATGTGAAGCTCGCGGATGGCATTAGTCGCGATGCGGCGCGCCTCGCGGAGATTGAAGACCAGGTGCGTGCAAATCGTGCCGAAACTGAAAAGCTGCGCGCCTCTGCCGCGAAGCAGAAGGCGGCCCTTGATAAGCAGGTCTCACTGCTGAACGCCGCGAAGGCGCGACTCGCCGCCGCGATCGCTGCACAGAAGAGGGCGATTGCTGCGCAGAAGGCGGCGATGGAGAAGGTGATTTCCGACAAGAAGAAGCTCGCCGCCGCTGTCGCCGCACTGAAAGCGGAAGAGGCGCGCGTCACCGCAACAGTGAATGCCCTCCTGCAGGGTCAATTCGGCTCCGGCCTCCCCACCGTGTACAAGGGTGGCTGGACGTGGCCGATCGTCCATAACGGATCCAGCTTCATCAAGCCGGTTGGCGGCACCCGACCATATATCTCGCAAAAGTTCGGCTGCGTGAGTTGGCCAATCTACCCGAAGAGTTCAACCTGCCCGAAGGGGTACCCGTACCTCCACAACGGTGTTGACATTGCGGCTGCGCCAGGAACGCCGATCTATGCGGCGGCAAGTGGCAAGGTGATGATCGCGGGCATCTGCAGCTACTGCGTGGTGTGGAAGGGAATGCGCCCACTCGCCTGGATCTGGATCGCCCATTCAAAGAGCATGGTTTCGATCTACGGGCATATCGGAGACGGGAAGGTCTCCAGCCAGCCGAAGTGGCGCGTGAAGGCGGGTGAGTTTGTGGCTGCAGGGCAGTTGATTGGCTTTGTTGGATCAACGGGGAATGTCACGGGACCGCACCTACATCTCTCACTCTTACTGAACGGTAAATATGTCTGCATTCAGAAGTACCTTCCTGGGGGAGCCTGCTCTGCGTACTGATCGCACCGTTGCGGTGATCCTTGCAGGTGGCGAGGGGAACCGACTCGGCGTGCTCTCAGGCGTGCGGGCAAAGCCCGCCGTGCCATTCGGCGGCAAGTATCGGATCATTGACTTCACCCTCTCAAACTGTGTGAATAGCGGCATTGATGACGTGCTCGTGCTCACGCAGTACAACCCTCGATCACTCAATGACCATATCGGCCGCGGACGAGCGTGGGATCTCGATCGCACCATCGGCGGCGTGCGGCTCCTGCAGCCGCAGGTTGGCCGTGGCAATACCGCCAACTGGTACAGCGGCACTGCGGATGCGGTGCTGCAGAACCTTCGTGAAGTGGTGGCGAGCGGTGCCGAGACGGTGCTCGTGCTCGCCGGCGACCACATCTACAAGATGGATTACGAACGCTTCCTTACTGCCCATCGACGCAGTGGTGCCGACGTGACTGTTTCGGTACGCGAGGTGAGCCTCGATGATGCGCGCCGCATGGGTGTCGTCGACATGGATGAGCGGAGCCGCATCACCGGGTTCCAAGAGAAGCCGAAGCGACCAACCAGTCGCCTCGCCAGCATGGGGATCTACGCCTTTACCGCCGATGCGCTGGCCGCATGGCTCGATGAGGCACGCCCCGACTTTGGTGCCGACGTGCTGCCCGCAATGCTCGCTGGTGGCGCAAAGGTGATGGCCCATCGCTTCCGCGGATACTGGCAAGACGTGGGGACCCTCCCCGCATACTTCGACGCAAACATGGCGCTCCTCGAGGCGAAGCCTGAGCTCGACCTCTATGAGCGCGATTGGCTGATCCTCACCCGTTCCGAGGAGCGGGCCCCCGCACGAATCGGTGCCGACGCCCGCGTCGAACAGTCCATGATCTCGCACGGTTGTGTGGTCGAGGGGATCGTGGAGCGCAGCGTTCTGTCGCCCGGTGTGCGCGTTGGACGCGGCGCGGTGGTGCGCGACAGCATCGTGATGTTTGATGCCGTGATTGGCCCTGGCGCCGTTATCGACCACGCCATCATCGACAAAGAGGTGCGCATTGGACGCGACGCGCAGGTTGGTATCGGCGAGCTGCCAGGTGCACCGAACCGCGCGAATCCCGAGATGCTCGCGACTGGTCTCGTGGTGATTGGCAAGCAGGCTGAGGTGCCGGATGGCGCAAGCGTTGGCCGAAACGTGTTGGTGGATGCTGAGGCAAGCCTGAGTGATTGGCCCAACGCGGGCAGCGTGAAGGCTGGCGCAACGATCAAGGCTGGGCGCACCTGGAACCAGCGCCGCACGGCGCGGTAGCCACGTGACACTCCTGCAGGTCGCATCAATCCCCGCGCTGCTCGAACGGCATGGTGTCGTGGTGCCCGCACCACACCGACGCGATGATGCAACGGTGTGGGATCTTGAGCTCGATGGAGAGCGCCGCCGTGCCTTGCGCCTCTCGCTCATTCACGATGCGCGCCCTGGTGGCGTCCTTGTGGTGTGGGCGCATCTGGCGCCACCCCTCGGTGACGGCTTGCGCAAGGCGTATCGCCGACTCTTGGAGTGGAACGACAAGTATCTCTTTGCAAAGTTCGGCATTGCCGAAGATGGCCGACCGGTTCTCAGCATCGAGTTGCGCGCTGAACAGGCGACCGAGCACGATCTGGTCGAGGCACTCGCCCGTACGGTGTTGATTGCGGATCGCCTCCTCGATGAGACCGCCGCATGGATCTGGATCGGCGGCCGTATCCCCGCCGACGACGGTTCTCCGCGCCGGAACCAGCCCCTCTTGCGCGCCGTCCCCGATCTCGCCGATCGTCTGGAGGGTTAGCCTCCGACCGCTCGCCGCAGGGCTATGCTTCGCCTATGGCAGAACTTGATCTCCCCACGCGACCCGTCCCACGGCCGCTTCCTGCGCTCCTGACCGGCGAGAACGCCGATGTCTACTTCCTGCGCACCGAACGTGTGTTGGCGGGGGAGGGGCGTAATCCAGTCGTAACGATGGAGGTCTTCTGTCGCCGCGCCGGTGCCACCCTCTGCGGCATCGATGAGGCGAAGGGGCTCCTCTCGCTCGCACTTGAAGCCGACGCAGCCGCCGGCAACGCTGCGGTTTGGGCGTTGAAGGATGGCGATCAAATTGAGGCGAAAGAGGTCGTCTTACGCATTCGCGCGCCATACCAGTCGATCGCCCGCTTCGAGACGGCCTATTTGGGCATGATGGCCCACGGCACCGGGTGGGCGACCGCCGCGCGCGCCATCGTTGACGCAGCTGCACCAACGCCCGTGATCGCCTTCGGCGCACGGCACGTGCACCCAAACATTGCCGATCGACTCGACTACGCCGCGATCATCGGCGGCGCAACCAGTTCATCCACGACGGCGGGGAGTTCGCGTGCCGGTCGGCTCCCAGTTGGCACCATGCCACATGCGTTGGTGCTGATCTACGGCGACACGGTCGAAGCTGCACTCGCCTTCGATCGCCAGATCGAGAGCGAGGTTCCGCGCATCGTGCTCGTTGACACCTTCCGCGATGAGTCTGAGGAGTCGGCGCGTGTCGCTGCAGCGCTGGGGAGCAAACTTAGTGGCGTGCGGCTCGATCGTGCAAGTGAGCTTGGTGGGGTAACGCCCGCCCTTGTCGCAGAGGTGCGCGCCGCTCTCGATGCCGCCGGTGCAACGGCGGCACAGATCGTCATCTCGGGTGGCCTCTCGCTGGAGCGCATCGCCGAATTCAAGGCTGCGGGATCACGCGTGGACACCTATGCCGTTGGGAGTGCGATTTCGGGGATTCGACCGATTGACTTCACCGCTGACATTCATGAGATTGACGGCCAGCCGATTGGGAAGCGCGGGCGACCGTCGGGGGCGACCGCATCGCCGCGGCTCCGCGAGGTTGATCTAGCCGCTTGGCGTGCCGCCCTCACCCCAGCGACCCGCTAGGATCTGGCGATGAGCCTGACCATTGAAACCCCAGGAGCCGAGGCCCGCGACCTCTTGACGCAAGTTGAGGCTGCCGCCCGCGCCGCCGCTGTGGGTGATGTGCGCTACGAGCTTCGGCTCGACCTCGCTGCGAACGTGGCGACCTTCCGTGGGCACCTCGTTACACGCTTCTCCCTCGCCGCTGGGCACACTGGGCCGATCTTCCTCTGCTTCCGCGGGCGCACCATCCACAGCCTCACGCTTAACGGCGTGGTCATCGACGCCCCTGAGTGGAGCGGGTATCGCCTCACGCTGCCAGCTGCCCACCTAAAGGCGGGTTCCGAGAACCTCTTCGACGTGTCCTACGAAAACACCTACGACTCTGGTGGCGATGGCGTCTTCCGTTTCATCGATCCCGAAGATCAGGCCGAATACGTGTATACGAACTTTGAGCCGTATGAGGCACATCGCATGGCGCCGATCTTCGATCAGCCCGACATCAAGGCGAAGCTCTCGTTGGTGGTCGCCGCCCCCGCCGCATGGCGGGTCTTCGGGAATGGCGCCGAAACAGCGACGAGCGCCGATGGTGCTGGCGGCACGCTGCACACCTTCGCCGAGACCCCGCCACTTGCGAGCTATCTCTTCGCCTTCGCCGCCGGCCCGTTTGTTGGGCGACGCTTTGAGGTGGCAATTCCAGGCCGCGCCACCCCAGTGCAGGTCGGCCTCTGGTCGCGCGGATCTCTAGAGAGGCATCTCTCTTACGACCTCTTCCAGAAGATGACGAGCCAAGCGTTCACCTACTTCGGTGAACTCTTCGGTCGCGAATACCCATTCGAGAAGCTCGACCACGTCTACTGTCCCGAGTTCAACGTTGGCGCGATGGAGAACGTCGGACTGATCACCTACACCGAGCGCTACATCTTCTTGAGCACGCCAACGCCGAGCGACGTGACCGATCTCGCCGAAGTGGTCTTCCACGAGATTGCCCACATGTGGTTTGGCAATCTGGTCACGATGCGCTGGTGGGACGACCTCTGGCTCAACGAATCATTCGCCACCTACGCGGCCGCCCTCTGCCTGACTGAAGGGTCAGAGCACACGACCGCCTGGCAGGCGTTCAACGTGCAGCTGAAGCGCTGGTCGCTGGTCGAAGACGACTCACCAACGACACACCCGATCGCGGGCACCGTCGCCGATACGGATCAGACCTTCCTGAACTTCGACGGAATCACCTACGGCAAGGGGGGTGCGGTGCTGAAGCAGCTCGGCGCACGTCTCGGACGCGCCGGCTTCTCGGCAGGACTACGCCTGCACTTCCAGCGACACGCGTTTGGCAACGCAACTCTCGCCGACTTCCTGGCCTCGCTCGAAGAGGGGAGTGGCGTCTCGCTCGCCGACTGGTCGGCACAGTGGCTGCGCACCAGTGGGCCAAACAGGCTCGGCGCCCTGATTGCCCCGAGCGCTGGCGGCACCATCGGCAACTTGACGGTCACCCAAGAGGTCGTCTCGGGCGACAACGTGCTGCGGGAACACCTCCTGCGCGTCGCGCTCCTCTACCCGGGCGATGCACAATCGGTGACCATTGAGCCGCACGAGGTGCTGGTGACCGGGGCGCGCACCGATGTGCCGAGCGCCGCTGGTCGGCCACTCCCACTTGCCGTGATCCCGAATCACGACGACCTCGCCGTTGGCAAGCTCGCCCTCGACGAGGGAACGCTCCGCTTCGCCGAGACGCGGCTTGAGGCGATCCCTGACGGGCTCCTGCGCCAGCTCACCTGGATGGCGATCTACGAGCTCGTGCGCGACGGCCGCTACCCGGCGCCTCGCTACGCGCAGCTGCTTATTGACCGCCTCCCGCATGAAGTCGACTCCTCGATTGTGCAGGGCGTGGTGGAGTCGACGCTGGGCGGTCTGCTGCTTCGCTACCTCCCTGATGGCGAGCGCGAGCGCTGGGGGAGCCTCATCGTTGATGCCGCACGCGCCCGGCTAGCCCGCGGTGGCAGCGAGGGGATGCGCATTGTCTGGTCGCGAATCATGGTGATGGCGTCGGTCACGCCCCGTGATGTTGAGGAGACATGGCAGGTTGCGGTCGGCGAGACGCCGCTCGACGGCGCTGAGATCGATCAGGATCATCGCTGGTCGCTGCTCGTACGCGCGGCCTCATTCGGCGCACCGAACAGTGCAGAGCGCCTTGCGGCAGAGGCGCAGCGCGACCCGAGTGACCGCGGCGAACGTTCGCTCCTTGCCGCCGAGGTAGCTACGCCAAACGTTGCGGCGAAGCGCGCGGCATGGGCGCGCATCCTGCGCTCTGACGGATACGGCAGTGTACGTAAGACACTCGCCGCCGCGAGTGGGTTCGCCTGGCCGTGGCAGCACCAACTGCTTGCGCCGTATGTTGCCCAGATTCCAACCGCACTCCTCGCCCTCGGATCAGCCGATGCAACGTTTTCGCGCGACCTTGTCACGCGTAGCGCCTCACTCGGGCTCTGGGGATCACCAACATCGATGCTCGCCGCTATTGACGCACTCCTCGCGAACATTGCCGATCCAGCGCACGGCATCCCACCGGTCGACGCGGCACGCCTGCGACGCTTCGCGCTGCTTGAGCGTGATGGCCTGATGCGCGTGTTGCGACAACAGGGCACTAGCGGCAAGTGACCCCCTACCTCTCCGCCGCCACGAAGGCGGCGACGGCGCGACGTGCGCTCCTCCTGCTGGCGCTCCTTGCCCTTATTGCCGCGGGGACGATCATGGGCTACTTTTCGGTGCTCGACCTCGCTGCCATCAACCGCGCCACTGAAGAGGATGCAACGCGCGCATTCGGCACCGTTCGCACCGCGAATCTGCTTTTGCTGATCGTTACCCCGGCGGTCTGGTTCTTCGCGCTGCGTTGGCTTCGGGCCAGCCTGCGCAATGCCCATGCGCTGGGCGCACCGCACCCGGCGGTGGCGCTCGCCAAGATTGATCGTGCCGTCGCACTCTCTGCGATCCCCGGACCGCTCCTTGGTCAACCTGGCCGGCTACTAGTTAGGCACACCTTGAGCCTCGCGGAGGCGCACGGCGGCACCGGAGCATCGCGGCCCAACGCCGATAGCAGATCGGCCCGCTGGGCTGGGCGACTCTCCCTCCTTGTTGCGCCACTCTGGCTCGGCGGGCTAATCAGCTCGCACACAGATCGCACGGCGATGATCTGGGTTGCGGTAGGTTGGGTAACGCTCAGCGCGGTGGCGGTGCTGCTGCGCCAGACGATCGCCAAGGTGCAGCTCAGCGAAGAGTTGCAGAGCGCACTCCTGACCGCAGAACAGCTCGCCCGCGCGCGTATGGCGCGGTAGGCACCGAGCATGGCCACTCGCCGACTCCTCCCCAAGAACGAGACCATCTTTACCGGTGCGATTGTTGCCAGTGCACTGCTGCTCGCGCTGCGCGGCTGGCTCCTCTTCCGTAGCGGCGACAACATCCTCGCCTACGCGGCAGACCCCGTCGCCTCAGCTCCAGGAATTCTTGGCGAGCAGCTCGCCCTCTCAGTCCTTCGCCTCGTTGCGGTCGTTCTCGATGTTGCCGCTGGCCTTGCAGTTCTCAGCTGGATGGCGCGCCTGCAGCATGAGGGGCTGCTCTCGCGCCGCGAGCGACGCCTCGCCATCCTCGCTGGAGGCCTCCCGTGGACCCCACTCCTTCTCGCCCAGTCAATCGCCACGCCACCGGTTGCTCTGCTTGTCTTCACTGGACATGTGGTGTGGGTTGGGCTGGTAGCGCTGCTCGTGCGCCGCGCACGCGTAGCGCGCCTGATCACCGATGGCCCATTCGCCTTCGGGGGTGTCCTTGCCGCGCTGCTCCTTGGCGGGTGGCTGTTGGGTGGCGCGGCGGCTCCTTGGGTCTATGCGCAGCCGTCGCTCGGTATCGCCGAGGCGCTGAACGCCAACGTGCAGGCACAACTGAACGAAATCGTTACCGCCCAGCGCGTGAGGGGCGTGATCATGATCGCAGGGGGAGCCTTCACCCTCGTGGCGGTACTGCCACTCATGGGGAGCGTTCGTGCGGCAACCGCCGTGCTTGATGAGCGCCTGCGACAACTCCGCGAGGAGAGTTAGCGCGTCAGTTCGGCGGCCAGCTCCTCAAAGACGCCCAGGTAGTGGTCGGCGTCAGCGGCGGTCATTCCGATTGAGAGGGTCCACTCCTCGTCACGACCCGGCGTTCCGAAGATGCCGCGATTCATGTTCCAGAGCCAGACAAGATCAATGATCTCTTTCTGCTGGGCGGACTTATACGAGTCATAGTCCACAACCTTCGACTGGGCGAAGGTAATTACGCCCTTGGACTGAATCCCCACCGCGTAGGCGGCGAGTTTGTAGCGATTGATGATCCCTTGGGCACCGTCAAGGAGTTGGCTATTGAGGCTACCAAGATGCTTGTAGGCGTCTGGCGTCATCACGCGCTCCATATTGGCGCGCGCCGCCGCCATGGCGAGCGGGTTGCCGTTGAAGGTGCCCACCATATACACATCGCCGGAGTCGACCATCGCCCAGATCTCGTCGCTGCCGCCGATAGCACCCGTGGGGATGCCAGCGCCGAGCGCCTTCGCCAGGCAGACGAGGTCAGGCTTGATGCCGAAGAACTCTGTTGCACCGCCGGCGGCAACAGTGAGGCCGGTTTTCACCTCGTCAACAATCCAGATCACGCCGAACTTCTTGGTGATGCGTCGAACATCGGCGAGGTAGCCGGGCTCTGGCAGAATCACGCCGCAGTTCATCATTGCGGCCTCCATGATCAAGCAGGCGGGGAGACGCCCCTCACTCTGCAGTGCAGTGAGTCGTCGCTCAAGAACACCAGCGTCATTGAATGGCACGGCCGTCGTCATCTGTGAGACGGAATCTGGAATCCCCTTGCCGTAGGCGATTGACGGGTAGTTCTCGCGATCCTTGCCGTCATACACCGAGAGGCCAATGTCGACCATCACATAGTCGTGGTGGCCGTGATAGCTGCCGAAGATCTTCATCACACCATCGCGCCCAGTAGCGCCACGGGCGAGTCGGATCGCATCCATGGTGGCCTCAGAGCCAGAGTTCACGAAACGCCAGCGGGGGAGGCCCCAGCGCGCGGCGAGCTGCTCCGCAACGATGTAGGTGTCCTCGGTTGGTGCCGCGAAGTGCGAGCCGAGCCGGATGCGTCGATCCACGGCCTCGGTGATGATTGGATGCGCATGCCCTTGCACCATGCTGCCGATGCCGTTGTGCACGTCAAGGTACTGATGCCCATCAACATCCCAAACGTACTGCCCCTGTCCGCGGTCCAGGTAGATCGGCCACGGCGCGCGCTTCTGGTAGCTCGACGAGACACCGCCAACGAGGGAGCGCTTGGCGCGTTCGTAGGCGGCCGCTGAGCCCTGGGTGCGGCCGTCGAGGCGCTCGGACTCGCGGGCGGTCAGCTCGCGAATGCGGGCAGGGTCAATCTGAACGGTGGGCCCGACGGGTGGCTCCGCCCGATGGGGAGCCGGCGCTGAGGTTGGCGCGAGGTGCCGAAGTGGTGCGATTGCCATGTCCATACATCCTTCTCTGCGGATTCCGCAGTGCGGACCGCTGTGGGTACGATTCTAGCACCGTAGGGGGGGTAGGGGTGCGGATATCGCAACTCACGAGGGATTTACGCACGAGCCGTGCGGGGGTTAGCGGGTGGCGAGACGCTCTGCCGCCGCGATCGCGACCAGGCTCTTGGCGTCAACAATCGCCCCTCGACGGACCGCCTCGGCCGCCTCGGCAATGGTCAGCCGGACCGCCTCAATCGCCTCATCCTCGTCGGGGGTGCGGGCGCCAGGGCCAGCCTCCGAGAGTCCCAGGGCGAGGTAGAGCTCCATGCGCTCGCTCGTGAACCCCGGGGCGGTGAAGAAACTTCTGAGGTGCCGCCAGGTTGTTGCGCGTAGGCCAGTCTCCTCTTCGAGTTCGCGCTCGGCGGCCAACTGCGGCTCCTCGGTGACGCCGTCATGCAGGTCGAGCGTTCCAGCCGGCACCTCCAGGAGCAGCTGCCCCACTGGGGCGCGGAACTGTCGTACGAAGAGCATCTCGCTCGCCAGCGTAACGGCCGCGTCGCTGGCCGCATCAACCGCAAGGATCGCAACAGCGCCCGGGTGGCCAACGATGTAGCGCACGTGCTGATCACCGCCGGTGCGCTGCACCGTCGTTCGTCGCCACTCCATGTACGCCGCCTGCACCACCAGGTCCGAAGCGACGACGACCTCGTTGAGATCGCCAGGCTCGAGCAGCGCGGCGAGGCGCGCACCAAGAGCATCGCCACCAAATCGCATGCTGTGCTGCTGATCTAGCGGATTGCAGCGCCAGTGGCCGAATCGAAGAGGTGCAACTTCTCGAGAGAGAGTCCGAGCTGCACCTTGGTGCCGCGCGGTGTCTTGTGCTCGGAGCCAATAAGGGCCAGCACATCGCCACTCTTCGTCGAGAAGTGGAGCAACTCTTGTGCGCCGAGATACTCAACAACGTCAGCGGTCAGTTCAATCTGCGCCGAACCCTTCTCCGCCTTACCAAACTCAAGGTGCTCTGGTCGGAAGCCGATCGTGACGCTGGTCCGCCCCTCCAGCTCCTTTGCACGCGCATCACTGATCTCAATCGCGATATCGCCCGCCGTCACCTGGCGACCATCAACGGTTGCCGCTCATCACGGCGATCCGCGTCCCCATCGTCATCGCCTCAACCTGGTCGTGCGTCACATAGACGACGGTGGTCTTGAGGCGGGCGTGCAGGCGCAAGATTTCGGCGCGCGTCTGCACACGCAGCTGCGCGTCGAGGTTGGAGAGCGGCTCGTCCATCAGGAAGACGGCCGGCTCGCGCACGATCGCGCGCCCGAGAGCGACGCGCTGGCGCTGGCCGCCGGAGAGCTCCTTCGGCTTGCGGGAGAGGAGCTTGGTCAGGTCAAGGATTGCCGCCGCCTCGTTGACGCGCCGCTCGATCTCGCCCTTCTCAATCTTGCGCAGCTTCAGGCCGAAGGCGAGGTTATCGCGCACGGTCATGTGCGGGTAGAGGGCGTAGCTCTGGAAGACCATGGCGATGTCGCGGTCCTTCGGGGCGACATCGTTGACGACCTTGTTGCCGATCAGCAGGGTGCCGTCGGAGATCTCCTCGAGCCCGGCGATCATGCGCAGCGAGGTGGTCTTGCCGCAGCCCGAGGGGCCCACGAGCACCATGAACTCGCCATCGTGGATCTCGAGAGAGAGGTTGTCGACGGCGAGGACCTCGCCGTACTTCTTGGAGACACCCTGGAACGTCACGGTTGACATAACTACCCTCCACTGCTGGCTGGCCCCTCTATGGGGGCATCCCGCCGCGCCGCGAGTCTATCAGCGGCCTATGGCTCTACTGCGGGGGTGTTGCGATCCGCCCCGCCAGGGCGCTAGAGGGTCTTGGTCACCTTGCTGAGCCCTGCGGGGGCGTCAGGGTTCTGGCCACGGGCGACCGCTGTGGACTCTACGAGGGCGAGGAGGGCGATCCCAGTGGCGGGCACGCTCAGCAGCCCTCCAGAGATCGGGAGGGGGAGGAGGTCGGCGCTCGGAGCGCCGCTCGTGACAATGCGCAGGAGTGGCACGCCAGCGCTGCGCAGCCGCTCCGCCACCGTTGGCAGGCTTGGAGCAGTGGCCGGATCAGTCTCGATCAGGACCGCGGGCGTCTCACTGCCAGCTGACGCGATAGGCCCATGGAGGAGATCAGCCGCCGAGTATCCGTCAGCAAATACTCCAGTAGTCTCGCGCAGCTTCAGCGCGAACTCCAGCGCATTCGGATACTCAAAGCCGCGGGTAGCAATCAGCACACGAGTTGCAGTACGCATGGCGTGCACGGCACCTGACGCGTAGTCCGCTGCGATCCAGGAGTCTGTGGCCTTCAGCGCCGCACGCATCTCGTTCGGAATCTCTGCGACATGTTCGGCCCAGTCGACGCTCCGCCCTGCGGCCCGCGCGGCACCCGCGGCCATCAGTACGATCGCAACGAGTTCAGCGAGATAGGTCTTTGTTGCGGCGACGGCGCGCTCCTCACCTGCGCCAAGGTCAACGAGGTGCTCCGCCGCACGCGCTAGTGGCGATGTTGGCTCGTTGGTCACGGCAATCGTGAGCGCACCCGCCGCACGTGCCCCTTCGGTCATGGCGATGATGTCGGGCCCAGCCCCAGATTGACTGAAGGCAATGAGCGTGACGTTTTTGTTGGCACTCTGCACGCCATACTGCGTAAGGATGCTGGGGGCACCGAGTGCGACTGGGACGCCGAGCGCATATTCGAACACGTAGCGTGCAAAGACTGCGGCATGATCGCTCGTTCCCCTGCCGACAACCATGATGACGGCGGGCTTCCGATCGGCGAGCGCTGCACCAATCTTGGCGATTTCTGCACCCCGAGCGATCAGCCGCTCTGCGGCCTGAATCGCCTCTTCAATCTCGTGACGCATGATGGTCATCTCAGGACTCCTTTACCACCCCTGTCGGCATCTCCTTAATTCGCCACACTGGCCCAAATAAGAGTGGCACGAAGGCTAGTGTGCCACCGATCCCTCCAATGATGAGCGCCTCGCGCAGCCCGAGGTTCGTGCCGATGATCCCGCCGAGCAAGGCGCCGATTGGAATTGTCCCCCACACGAACCAGCGCATCGTGGCATTCATGCGCCCAGACATCTCTGGCGGGGTGAGCGCCTGGCGCAAGCTGACCTGATTGATGTTGTATAGGGTGCCCGACGCAGCCGCGGCGAAGAAGCCGCCGCCAATCACAAGTGCATTCAGTAGATCGTTCCCAGGCTGGCAGAAGGCGAGCACCACCAACATCGGCCCGCCCAATGGGATGGTGAAGACAATCGTTCGGCCGACGCCGATCTTCTTGGAGATTCTGTCGGCCAACACGGCGCTGAGAAGCCCCCCAGCCGATCCCAGCGTTGATGCGAAGCCGATGAGCGCCACGGAGAGGCCGAGCACGTTGTAGGCGAAGAGCAGTTCGACGGTTCCGGCAATGCTGCCAAACAGGTTTGACGTTGCGGTGGCGCCGCCAATCGTGCGCAGCGCAGGGTGGCCGAAGACGTAGCGAAGGCCGGCGGCAATGTCGGATCGCAACGAGGCGCGCGGCTTGCTTGCCGCTGGTGCCGCTGCGTCTCTCTGTTCGGCAACGGACTCGTGATGCGGCTTAATGGAGAAGATGAAGAGCGCCGAGAAGAGGTACGAGATGGCATCAATCACCACCGCCGCAGGCGCTTTAACAGCGGCGATCAGTGCGCCAGCGAGGCTCGGTCCCAGGAGACCCGCGGCAGAACGGCTGATCTCGAGCTTCGAGTTCCCCTCAACAAGATCCTCCTTCGGAATCAGTGATGGGAGGTATGCCTGATAGGCCACATCAAAGAAGACGGTGAGTGTGCCGAGCAAGAGTCCGACGATCACCAGCAGCGCGATTGAGAGAACGCCGAGAGCGTACGAGATTGGCAGCGTGAGCAGCAGCACGGCTCGGCCAAGGTCAGCAACGATGAGCACGCCACGTCGAGGTAGGCGATCGATGAGCGCGCCAATGAGCAGGCCAATGACGAGGAATGGCAGGGTGTCGGCAAGGTTGATTGCGGCGATCTCCATGGGACCTGCGTTTAGGAGCTGGATGGCGACGATGGGCATCGCCAAGGCGCTGAAGTTAGAGCCAAGGTGGCTGATCGTTTCGGCTGCCCAAAGGCGGACGAAGCCTGGGTCGTTAATCAGGCTGCGACGAGGTGCGGCTGTGGGCACGGGGCGCTCCTCACGTGTGGTGGGGTGGCCAGAGGGAATTGAACCCTCATCTGCGGCTCCACAAACCACGGTCCTAACCATTGAACGATGGCCACCAAGTCAGCCGCCATCTTACCCTGCGGGGAGTGGGGTGGCGCAGGGTAGACTGGGGGTCGGCGCCTGTGCACAAGCCTGGCGCCCGTAGGGAGGGTCAAGATGCAAATTCGACGCACTATGCCGGCCATGGGCCGCATTCCCGCCGCCGAGTACGGCGTGACGCTGGGCGACTTCTTCTTCCCCGTCTTCCTCGGTGAGCGTCTCGGCGCCCGCCTTCAAGGCCTGGCACTGGCAGTCGTTGGCGCCGCGATCGTGGCCGCCTCCGCCCAGATCGTGATTCCACTCCCTGGCACCCCTGTGCCGATCACCGGGCAGACCTTCGGCGTGCTCCTGGTTGGCGCAGCCCTCGGCGCGCGCCGCGGCCTCGCCTCCATGAGCCTCTATCTCGCCCTCGGCATTCTCGGCGCCCCGGTCTTCCACGAGGGGAGCCACGGCATCGAGAAGTTCTTGATCTCCGGTGATGCCGGTCTGCTGCAGTTCGCGCCAACGGGCGGCTACCTGGTTGGCATGCTCTTCGCCGGATGGATCGTTGGGCGACTCGCCGACCTCGGCTGGGATCGCAGCGTGATCGGCACCATCGGCGCGATGGCGATCGGCAGTCTGATCATCTACAGCTTCGGCGTGCCATGGCTTGCCGCCGCTGCGCATCTTGAGATCGGCGTTGCGATTGAGAAGGGGCTCGCCCCATTCCTGCTCGGCGACGCGATCAAGCTCGGGCTTGCGGCTGCGGTCTTCCCTTCGGCATGGTGGTACGTGAACCACGGCCGGAGCGACGGTCCACGCTGATCTAACGGCGACGCACCTGATGCGTCGACCCGTTCGCGCCGCACTCCTCGCCTTCGACCTCGGGAGCACCTCGGTCAAAGCGCTCCTGATCGACGCCGAAACTGGCGCGCCGATCGCCATTGCGCGGCGTGCAACCGGTGGCGGAGCAGACCCACGCGAACAAGATGCCGACACGTGGTGGAGTGCAATGTGCGCAGCCACCCACGAGGTGATGGCACTGGCCGCTGCCCAGGGCGCAGAGGCGATCGAGGTTCGCGGAATTGGCGTCGACGGTCACGGCCCATCCCTTGTTCCTGTCCGCGCTGATGGGAGCGCCGCTGGTCCCGTGCTGATGTGGCGCGACCGCCGTTCAGCTGACGACGAGGCCGCACTGGATAAGATTCTTGGTCGCGGCGGGTGGCTGCTCGGCGAACTGCCGAAGGCACGGTGGCTCCTTCGGGAGCGCCCTGAGGTCGCCGCCGCATCCACGTGGCTACTCTCGTCGTGGGATGCACTCACTCTGCGACTCTCTGGGGAGGCGGTCAGCGCCTTCTGGGATCCGGCGCGCAGCGTCTCGCCTGCGCAGCGCGGCGCCTTGCTCGCTGCAGGCCTTGATGAGCGCGCACTCCCGCCCGAAGTGTTCCCGGGCACCAGAATCGGCACCCTGCTCCCAGGACCAGCTGCAGAGCTCGGTCTCCCTGCTGGCCTGCCGATCGCGGCAGGGATGAACGATGGACTCGCCGCCGTGATCGGCGCGGGCCTTACTAAACCTGGACTCGGTGTTGATGTGGGTGGCACCGCGGGCGGCGTCGCCGTGGCCGCGACGCCATCGGAAGCCCAGCGCATCACCGCCGCACTCCCCGGGCGTCTCTGGGCGGGACCAGCCCCTGCGCCGTTCGGCGACGGGGTGATTCTCGGCGGCGCCTTCGCGGGCACCGGTCGACTCTTGGAGTGGGTCGTTACAGAACTGCTCGCCAGCGATCCAGCGGCGTTGCCCGCGCGTCGCGCTGAACTATTCCGCGACGCCGCCTCGCTACCGCTCGGTGCTGATGGACTCATGGCGAAACCGATCTCCAATCTTGGTTGGAGCAGCCCCCGCTCCGCTGATGATGCGTTCGATGGGCGAACCGATCGACACACCGCGGCACATCTGGTGCGCGCAGCGATTGAGGGGGGCGCTCTTGCGGTTGCGCACCTGCTTGCACCGGCAATCGAGGCTGGACTGCAGATCAGCGAGATGCGACTCTCAGGCCCAGCGACCGGTGCAGCGCCAGGGCCGCTCTCTGGCGGTGAGCCTGTGCCTGCGCCACTGACGCAGCTCCGCGCCGATCTCTTCGGCATCCCTGTAGTGGTGGGCCAGAACGCTGAAGCCTCGGGCGCCGGCGCTGCCGCTCTTGCCGGCGTGGCAGCTGGCGTGTTTGCCAGCCTTCGTGAAGCGTCAGAGGCGGTTGCGGCGCCAGCGCAGCGCATTGAGCCAAGAGTCAGCGCGCGCGATCGCGCGGGGGAGCTGCTGCAGAGATACGGGGCGCTCTCGTCGGCAACGGGGGAGAGCGGCGCGGGCCGCCGCGAGGACTAAGCCTTCCGCTTCGCCTTCGGAGCGGCTTTTGCTGTTGCCTTCGGCTTCACCGCAGACGCAACCTTCGGCGTGGTCGCAGCCTTAATGGCCCGTGTAATCTCCAAGCGTCCGGCGGCGGTTGTTGCAGCGGCACCATCGGCGAGAGGGAAGTGGCAGGCCACGTTGACCGTCACATCGCGCGGCGTGGCGACCAGCTTCGGCTCTTCGGTTGAACACTTCTCTGGGTTGCCGAGCTGCTCACGCAACCAGCAGCGCGTGCGGAAGCGGCAGCCCGATGGTGGCGAGATCGGCGATGGGATCTCGCCTTCAAGGATCAGTCGATCCTTGGTGTCGTGCTCTTCAACCTTCGGCACCGCCGAGATCAGGGCCACGGTGTACGGGTGCTGCGGCTTGGTGAAGACGCGATCCACTGGACCAATCTCAACGACCTTGCCGAGGTACATCACGGCGACGCGGTCCGAGAAGTAGCCGACAACGTCGAGGTTGTGGCTGATGAAGAGGTAGGTCAGCCCCTTCTCTTTGCGGAGGTCGGTGAGCAGATTGAGCACCTGGCTTTGAATCGAAACGTCGAGTGCTGAGACCGGCTCGTCGAGCACGATAAACTCTGGGTTCACGGCGAGGGCGCGGGCGATGCCGATACGCTGGCGCTGGCCACCGGAGAACTCGTGCGGGTAGCGCGACGCATAGTTCGGATCGAGGCCAACCAGGTCCAGTACTTCGCGCACACGCTTCTCGCGGGCGGCAGGGTTACCGAGGTTATGCGCGAGGAGGCCCTCTTCGATTTGGTCGCCGACCGGGAGGCGTGGATTCAGCGAGCCGAACGGGTCCTGGAACACGATCTGCATGCGCTTGCGCAACGCTCGTCGCTCGGTGGCGGAGAGCTTCTTGATCTCGCGACCATCGAAGGTGACGGTGCCCGCGGTGGCTGGCTGCAGGCCGAGGGCGACTCGACCGAGCGTAGTCTTGCCAGAGCCTGACTCGCCAACGAGGCTGAGCGTTTCGCCTCGTGCCACTGTGAGGTCGACTCCGTCGACCGCGCGAACGGCGAGAGGCTTGCGGATCAGTGGAATCCCACCGCGCACCTGGAAGTGGCGCTTCACGCCAACGAGCTTCAGGATTTCGCGCTGCTCTGCAGGCTTGCCACTCATCGTGCCGCCCCCTTCTTGGTTGCTGGAGATGTGCGCTTTCCCGCGGCGGTGCCATCAAGCACCTCCTTGGTGCGAATGCAGCGAACGAGGTGGCCATCCTTGAGCGGCTCAAGTGGTGGAACGGCGGTGGTGCAGGCGGTGATTGCGTAGCGGCAGCGCGGAGCGAAGCGGCAGCCGGCCGGGAAGGCGTCGGGCGACGGCACCATACCGGTGATGGTGTTGAGCTTCTTGCCACGCGCAGCGAACGAAGGGATTGAGGTGACGAGGTCGCGCGTGTATGGGCTCGCCGGCTCGCGTAGCACGCTGGCGGCCTTACCGGTCTCAACGATCTGGCCGGCGTACATCACGGCGATGCGGTCGGCCGTCTCGGCGACGACACCAAGGTCGTGGGTGATGAGCAGGAGTGCGGCGCCACGCTCGGTGGTGGTACGGCGCAGCAGGTCGAGCACCTGTGCCTGAATGGTGACGTCGAGGGCGGTAGTCGGCTCGTCGGCAATAATCATCGAGGGCTCCCCCGATAGGGCCATGGCGATCATGGCGCGCTGTCGCATGCCACCTGAGAGCTCGTGCGGATACTGCTTGGCGCGTCGGTCTGGCTGCGAGATCTCAACCTGCTCGAGATAGCCGATCGCTAGCTTGTGCGCCTCTTTCCAGCTCAACTTGCGGTGGGCAACGATCACCTCGGCGATCTGTTCGCCAATGTTCGTTACGGGGTTAAGCGCCGAGAGCGGCTCCTGGAAGATCACGCCGATCCCGCCGCCACGAATTGGGCGCAGCTCGTCTTCGCTCAGTCCAACGAGTTCGCGGCCCTTGAACTTGATCGATCCCTCGATGATTGCCTGCTTGCGGCTGAGCAGCGAGATGATCGCCATCGCCGATACGGTCTTACCAGATCCCGACTCACCAACAATTGCCAGGCATTCGCCAGCGGCAAGATCGAATGAGACGCCGTCAACAACCTTCAGGATGCCGCGGCTGGTGCGGAAGCTGATCCCCAGATCTGTCACCGCCAGAAGCGGTGCGGTCGACGCCGACGCGAGCTTGCTCACGGGGCTCCTCTTGGCGGCGCTCACGATCGTCGACCCTCCGGCTCAAGGCTCTCGCGGAGTGCATCGCCAATCATGTTGACGGATAGCGAGGTCATGATGATGAAGAGGCCTGGGAATCCGAGCCACCACCAGTTCCCCTGCAGAAGGAAGTCCTCAGCGTTGGAGAGCATGTTTCCCCAGGTAGGGGTGAGCGCCGATACGCCGAAACCGAGGTAGCTGATGAAGGCCTCGCCGATGATGGCGCCACCCACGGCAAACGGGAACGAGACGACGACGGGGCCAATGGCATTCGGCAACACATGGCGCACGGCAATGCGAATTGGACGTACGCCGAGGGCACGTGCCGCCTCAATGAACTCCATCTCGCGCAGGGCGAGCACCTGTCCGCGCACAAGGCGCGCGATGCCCATCCATCCGAAGACGATGAACACAATGATGACGGTCTGGAGTCCTGTGCCGCCAAGGGCACTGAGGATCTTCGCTCCGACAATAATCACGAAGAGGCTTGGGATTGCGAGGAAGACATCCACGACGCGCATGAGGAACGAGTCAAGCCGCCCACCAAAGTAGCCGGCGATGATGCCCACAAGCGTGCCGATCGTAATAGAGCCGACCGCGGCGGCAAAACCGATGAAGAGTGAGGCTCGGCCCCCGTTGACGACGAGCATGAAGACATCGAGCTGCAGCTGCGCCGTTTCGCCAAAGATGTGCTCCGCCGAAGGGCCGCGCCCAAGGAAGACGAATTCACTCGGCTTTGGAATCTCACCCACGTGATATGGGGCGAAGAAGGGTCCAACGATGATGAGGAGGAAGATGAAGCCGAGGATGGCGAGACCCCACGGACCTTGGCGACCGGCGAAGAAGCGCCTACGCGCCTGCACCCATGGACTCTCGGCCTTCTGCGCCTTGGTTGCCTTGGTGGCGTGTGCCGCTGCGGTCACAGGCGCACCCGCGGATCCAGTACGGCGTAGAGCAGGTCAGAGATGAGGTTGCCGATTACCACCATCAGAGAGCCGATCAGCAGGATCGCCATAAGAACCGGGTAGTCCAAGCCGTTTGTGGCCAATAGCGTCAGTCGACCGACGCCGGGCCACGAGAAGATCGTCTCCGTAATGAGCGCGCCACCGAAGAGGAAGGGGAAGGCGAGTCCGAGGTTCGTTGCAAATGGCACGAGCGCGGTGCGCAGCGTGTGTCGGAAGATGATTCGTCTTGAAGAGAGCCCCTTTGCCCGCGCGGTACGCACATGCTCGGCGCT
The DNA here is from genome assembly GCA_026389535.1 of Chloroflexota bacterium. Taxonomy (GTDB): domain Bacteria; phylum Chloroflexota; class Limnocylindria; order Limnocylindrales; family Limnocylindraceae; genus Limnocylindrus. Next base: position 16,579 of record JAPLHR010000023.1, on the reverse strand, counting down.
GAGCGCATCGATGACGGAGGCACGCACGTAGCGCGAGTCACCGGCAACGCTAATGATGACGAGCGTGGATACGGGCAGAATCAGGTGGCGGGCAAGGTCGATGATGGCGGTTAGCGGTGCGCTGGCGAAGTACTGCCAGTAAGCGTCACTACCGAATGCAGGCGAGAGTCGCCCATCGGTCATGCCGCTTACTGGTGTGATGCCGAGGGTCACGGCGAAGATCCAGATCATCATGAAACCGAGGATGAAGGTGGGGAAGGTTGAACTGACGTACGTGACGGTGGTCACCGCATTGTCAAACCGTGTTCCGGCGCGGAGGCCGGTCCATACACCGAGGAGTACCGCCAGGCTGAGCCAAATCACAATGGAGAGGCCAGCGAGGATGAGCGTTGGGAGTGCGGCCGCAGCGATCAGATCGCCGACGTTCTCACCATTGGCGTAGGAGTAGCCGAGCTCACCATGGAGGATGCCCGTGTAGATGCCAGAGATCTCGCTCGGCAGGAAGGTTGGAAACCCAGTTGGACCGACGAGGGCATCGAGGCCGTCCTTGTCGCGGCGGCAGGCGCCGAGCCAGCGGCAGTACTGCACGGGGACCGGCTTATCGAGGCCGAGCGAAATGAGGTACCCCTCCTTCTGCTCTTGGGTGTACTTCGGGTTTTCGGCAAACTTCTGCTCAGGGCCGCCAGGCGCTGCGAGAATGAGCGCATAGATAAGCACGCTCGAGCCGAGCATGATCCCTATCCCGAGCGCGATTCTGCGGAGCGCGTATTTGATCATTGGCCGACCTTTCTACGGGTCTGATTTTCAGGGAGTGTAGCCCTCAGCCTAGCCGATCGCTTGGAGGGCCAGATGGCACTCGCCGCGAGGCCCTCCCGAAGGAGAATCCTCGCGGCGAGAGTGGCTTCTACCGTTGTAGAACCCCTAAGCGCTCTTAGTTCGCAGCTGCGACGTCAAGCTCGTAGGCGTTCCAAATTGGACCCCACGCCTGATGCGGGAGGTACCCGGACACATTGGCCGAGACCAACGTGATATCGAGCCAGTAGTGCAGCGGAATCACGACGGTGTTTGCCGCCATGAGGTCCTGCACGGTGCCCATCAACGTCGTCTGCTCTTCAACGTCCACTGAGCCCTTGATCGCCTCGAGGGCCGCATCAAGCGCTGGGATGTTGACGAACTGGTCGTTGCCACCACCGTTCACTTCGGTCTGGCTTGAGTGGTACGAGTCGTACCCGCTCGGCTCAACCGACGTAATGCCGAAGGCGTGCAGCGCAACGTCGTACGAGCCCTGAGCCAGGTTGCACTTCGTGTTTGGAGCCACATCCGTCAACGTGCCGAAGAGCGTGCCTGCGCCGACCTGGTCGACGATGCCCTTAATGCCCACTTCCTTCAGGGCTGCAACAAGCAGCTGAAGGGTGGCGCCACGGGTTGGCTTCATCGTGGTGCAGAAGTCGATGATGGCTGAGGTGCCGTCCTTCTCGACGATGCCGTCGCCATTGGTATCGACCCAGCCACCATCCGCAAGGGCCTTCTTTGCAAGTTCCGGGCTGTTGTCAGCCGGGATCTGGCTCGAAAGATCCTTGTAGAAGAAGAATGCTGGGAGCTCAACGTTCGTCGCAACGAAGCCGGTGCCGTTCTGGATCTGATCCAGGTAGCCCTGGCGGTCTACGACGTGAGCGATTGCCTGGCGAATTGCCAGGTCAGAGGCCGGGCACCCACCACCGCGCGCCGCGCGGGTTGGGAGCGCGCCATCAACGTCAGCCTCGGCGGGAGCCCCGTCGCTGCAGACCGTTGTGGAGAAGTTCGGGCGAAGGAACTCAACCGTGAACGCAGGCAGAGTCTTCTGCTCCTCACCTAGGTCGAGGGTTGGGGCGTACTGGCTGCCGTCAAGGTCGGTGACCATGTCGAGCTCGCCAGCGCGGAACTTCGCCGTACAGGTTGCAGGTGAACCGCACACGACGTACTTGAGTCGTGCAAGCTTGGCCTGCTTGCCGTTGCGAGGATCCTTCCAATAAGGGTTTCGAACGATCACCGTCTCGACACCGGTCGTGCGGCTCTCGTACTTGAATGCACCGCTCGTTGGAACGGTTGGCAGGTCCTTGGTGCGGTAACCCGCGCCCAAGAGCATGTCAGTCGAAACGTCGGTGGCAGGGTTTCCGCCAAGGACGCTACCAACGGTGTACTTGCTGAAGTAGTGCTTTGGCGCAACGGCCGGACCGTACTTCAAGTTTGCATAGATCTTCGAGTAGTGCACGACCATCGTGTTGCCGTTGCAGTCGATCGCCGAGATGTCCTCGGTGCCGACCTTGGAAACGGCGGTGTTCTTCGGATCAAGGATCCACTCGCGCGCATACTGATAGTCGGCGCAGGTGAGATCAACTCCGTCAGACCACTTCCATGCGCGGAGCTTCCAGGTGACGGTTGCGGCATCGCCGCCCGCGCCAGGAACCTGAATGCCGCCGTTGGCCTTGCTTGGAGCCTCTTCGGCCATCCATGGCTCGAGCTCAAGCTTCTCGTTGAGTCGAAGCAGACCATCATGTGTGGCGCCGACGATGTTCGAAGACATCACGGTGCTGTAGAAGAATGGGTTCAGCGAGTCCGCGTCCTGATAGTCACCGATGAGCAGTGTTGCTCCGGTGACCGTCGAACCGGTCGACCCGCCGCATGCCCCGGCAACGAGTGCGGCAGCGACCGCAAAGGTTGCGAGTAGCGACCTCTTTCGCATGTGTTTCCTCCTTAGCGGCTTCCCCGACAGGGTCACCGTCAGACTTGAAGCGCGATCTGCGCTTGGCGGAATCCTATCTGATGCGGGGCGGGAAATACCAGAGGGGGAGCGCAGGGTGGAGCGCGGCGGCCTGAGAGGATTGTTACGGTTGCAGGCGGCGGGTCTCCCAGGGGCCTCCGGGGGTGGCTCGGAGGTACTCAAAGCGGTCGTGGAGGCGGTACTCGCCCCCCTGCCAGAACTCCCACTGGGCAGGGGTGACGCGGTAGCCGCCCCAGTGCGGCGGGAGGGTCGGCAGCGCCTCGGGGGTGGGCGCCTGACTGGCTGCCGCCGCGCTCAGAGCAGCCTCGAGTGCGGCACGATCGGCGATCGGCTCCCCCTGGGCGCTCGCCCAGGCGCCGAGCTGGCTCTCGCGGGGGCGGCTAGCAAAGTAGGCGGCAGACTCGGCCTCCGAGAGGCGGGCCACCGACCCCGAGAGGCGCACCTGTCGCTCCAGGGTCGGCCACCAGAGGGTGAGGGCTGCCGCTGGCCTGGCGGCGAGGTCGCGCCCCTTGCGGCTCCCGTGGTTCGTATAGAAGTCGATCCCCTCGGGGCCGATGCCGCGGATCAGGATCATGCGGACGCTCGGGTTCCCGGCGTCGTCGGCGGTGGCGAGGGCGGCGGCGAGTGGCTCGGGGACCTGCTGGGCGATCGCCTCGTTGACCCAACGGCGGAACTGGTCGACCGGGTCGGGGAGAAGATCACTGGCGTCGAGGCGTCCGCGCTGGTAGTTCGATCGATCGCCGAGCGGCTGACTACTCATCGGCGTCAGGCGAGTCCGGCCGGCGCCTCGAGTCGCGACTTGAGGTCGCCGAGGAAGGCGGCGACCAGTGCGCCATCAACGGCGCGATGGTCGGCGGAGAGTGTGGCGGTCAACATCGTGCGCGCCACCACGGCGCCGTCGCGCACCACGGCGCGCGACTCACTTCGACCCGTCGCCAAGATCGCAACCTGCGGCGGCGTGACGATGGCGGTGAACTGCGTCACCGGGAACGAGCCAAGGTTTGAGAGGGTGAAGGTCTGCTCGGTAAATTCCGCAGGGCGCAACTTGCCGATCTTGGTGCGCGCAACAAGGTCACGCAGCTCCGCGGAAATGGTGGCGAGATCTTTTGCTGCGCAATCAAGGAGTGCCGGCGCAACGAGGCCGTCGGGAATGGCAATCGCGATGCCGATGTTGATCGGCGTGGAGCGCTCGAGCGCCTCGCCCTCCCACACTGCGTTGAGTGCGGGGTAGGCGGCGAGCGATTGCGCGAGTGCGCGCACCTACCACGCGGTTAGGGTGACGCGATCGTCACCAGTGCGTCCGGAGTTCAGCGTCTCATTGGCGGCAACGACCGCATCCATCTCAATGTCGGTGGAGACATAGAAGTGCGGCGCCTTTGATTTGGACTCGACCATGCGACGGCTGATCGCCGTGCGCATTGGTGTGAACTCAACGGGCGTTCGCCCTGGCTTCGGCATGCGCGAGTTCGGCTTACTTGCCGTCTTCGACGTAGGCGATCACCGCGCCAACGGCGACTTCGGCGCCAGCGGCGTGCACGATCTCTACAAGTGTTCCCGCTGTTGGGGCCTCGAACTCGACGGTGGCCTTCTCGGTCTCGAGCTCGCCGATCGGCTGGCCTGCAGTGACGGTGTCGCCGACCTTCGCCGTCCAGGCGCCGATCTTGCCGACCTCGCTGTCGTAGCCGAGTCGGGGCATCTCTACTGGTACGCGCATCGCATCCCTCCTTGGGCGGGCCACGGGCGGCTCGCACGCTCTTGCCTCCCCACGAGGGGTGGCGTTGGGGTCAGTGTAGCCCCGCGCCTAGCGCTGTGACTCGAGGGCCGCCTCGACGGGCATCTCTTCGCCGTGGTGGATGCGCGTCGCCGTATTCCAGTCGTCGCCCACGTCGGCGGTCGCCGCCGCCACGAGGCGGAAGGCCCCCGTCACGATGAAGATGCCGACGTAGGTGGGGTAGGCGACGGGGAGCAGGGCCAGCACGACCACGCCCGCCAGCTGGCCAACGGCGAGCGCCCCCGCGGTGGTGGCACCGTAGGCCGACTGCGCGCGAATCGATTCACCAGGAGCGGCGAGTCGGAGCACGCGCTCCTGTGCGGAGAGGATGCCGGCGGCGAAGCCGACGGTGATGATGACGATGACCACGAGCAGCACCAGCGGCGCATATGGATTCCATGGACCGGCGAGGATTGATGAGGCCATGCCGACGCCGCGAACGACCAGTGAGATGCGATAGAGACGACTCGCCGAGCCGCGCTCCAACCAGTTACCAATAAGGATCGCGCCGACGAGCGCCGCGGCGGAGCCGATGGCCGCCATGAGGATGGCGTACGCCGCATCTTGTTTCAGCACGACGATCGCGTACACCGAGAGATACGGTGCGAATCCGGCGCCAAGAGCCGAGATGATGTTGGTGCGAAGGAAGCGGCGCACTGGTGTTGAGAGTGGACCAGAGCTTGCGGCGCGACCCGCCGATACCGCACCAGGTCGTGGCAGCCCGCGCAGCGCGCGCAAGAAGAGCAGGCTTGCAACGAGCCCGCCAATGAAGGCCGGCGCATAGATAAGGACGCCCCAGTCTTGCGCGCCAACGCGAACGAGAAGTGCCACGGGCACAAGTAGCACCGAGCCGAGTCCGAACTGGATGGCGAGGGCGCGTGGGGCGACAAAGCGGCGCTCACGCTCGGGGAGGATGCGACCAAACCAGGTCTGCACGTTCGCCCCAGCAATCGCCTGCGCGGTCGCGCCGACGCCGAACCCGATCGCGATCAGGCCGATGCCGGCGAGCGGCGGCAGAACGCCAGCGGCAATCGCCACCACGACGGCGATATAGAGGATGGGCCGCAAGAGTGCGGTCGCACCGATCAGCAACGTCAGCCGACGCAGGTCACCGCCGTTGCGGCGAAGTGCGGCGGGCATGAGCCCCTGCAGAATTCCACCGACAAAGGGGAAGAGGCCGATGAGCGTCGCAAGTGCTGGCGATGCCCCAAGCGTGGTGACGAGGGGGATCGAGAGGCTGTCTCCGTTCAGCGCGACGGCGACGGCGTCGGAGACGGCGAGGGTGCGGAAGGCGGCGTAGCGGCCGGTGAGGAAGCGCCGCCAGTCGGCGATCGCCCTGCTCACCGCCCGTGAGCGGCGGCGGTGCTCGCTCGAACCTGCTCTTCAATGCGATCGATCTCGGTGACGATCGCGGCGCGGAGGGCGTCGAGCTCGTCGCGCGCCTTCTCGGTTGTTGAGTCGATCGCGGTGAGGGTCTTCTTGATCTCCTTCACCGAATCGAGGCGGCTGCGCAGCGCGTCGATGGCATCCTTCACCGCCGAGAGGTCGACGCCACTCCCCTCTGACTTGGCGCGGATCAGCGCCGAGATGCGCGCGAGTCGGTATCCCGCCTCAAGAATTGCAACATCGGGAGCCTCAGGGTCAACAACGCAGTAGACGCCATGCCGACTGATGGTGAATGGCGAGGCACCCGCGGGGGCCGCCGCCTCGCTGAAGACCATCAGGGCGATCTCGGCCTTGCGATTCTCGCGCGCCTCGGCGAGCTCCTTCTCAATGGCCGGGGTTGTCATCGACTTGTCTTTCACCTCAACCACAATCCGCAGAACGCTTGCGGAAGCGTCACGGCCGTTGATGGTGATCACTGCGTCACCCTTCTTCGAGTCGGGGACTGCACCGGTCAGACCACCTGTGCCCTCAATCTCGTCATTGGTGGCGCGCAGTAGTTCGGTGTACTCGGCGATGACACGCGACTCAAAGTCGGCGCCCTTCGCCGTCCCCTTCTTGCGCTCACCCTTCGCCGCCTTCTGCGACGCGTCAAGCTCAACGATCTTCAGCAGCACATCGTCGAAGCGCTTGGCGATCTCGGCGCGGAAGCCGCTCAGTGGCGACGCCTCGCGCGTTGGGTCAAGCAGGTGGGCGAGCTTGCTGGCATCGCCATCGAAGTAGGTGCCGAGAATGGTGTTCAACTTACCGAGCGCTGAGTCGCGGCGGTTCTCGTCGAAGAGGTCCTTGGTGAAGAGGGCCAGCTCACCCTTATCGCCGAGGAAGCGCTCCAGGGTCGCGGGCAGGGCGCCACCCTCGTTGGCGAAGGTCTTGCGCAGAATCTCTTCGACCTCGGCGGTCGCCTTCTTGTTTGACTCGCCGGCGTCGCTGAGCAACTTGTCGAAGGCGCGACGCACGTGATCAACATCGATGGAGCCACTGGCGCTCTGCAGCGCCATCAGGCCGACGCGCATCGCGCGCTCTACGGTTTCGGCACGATCCTCGGGGGTGCGGCTCTCAAGGAAGCCGGCGAGGGCGCGGTCAATCACCTCAAGAGAGGCGATGCGAATGCGGTCGCCAACGATCTCAACCTGCGTCGGCTTATTCGCCGAACTGATCGGCACGATCTCGGGAACTCGCTCGCCGCTCATCTATCGCAGCGCGATCTGGCCGCAGCCATCACAGAGGGCGACGATCGCGTGCTTCTCGCGGGCGTAGCCGGCGGTGTGGAGCACGCCAGGGCAGCCGACCGTGCGGCAGCGCCAGGCCCACGCCTCATCACCATCGGCACCGTCATAGGGGAGCGCCTCGGCGCTGAGCTTCTCGGCGAGCCCTTCGCGGGCGCCCAGCGTCCCCGCAATAGCGGCGGCGCGGTCTGCCTCGCTCTCGCGCTTATAAGGATACGACTGGGCGACGTTCGTTGGCATGAGCTGAGTATACCGACCACCGAAGACGGGAACCCGTATGCTGCAAGAGATGACGGGATCAGAGATGACTGGATCAATGAAGGCCCTGCTGCTCGGCACCCTAACGTTGCGAACCGCGACGGGGACCACGGGCGCGCTGCTGATCGTCTGGAACAAGCATCTCCATCAGTCGGGGGCCGTGAGTATCACCCCCGTTGACCTGGCCACGATCACCCTCGCCTTCTATGTGACCGAGCTGCTCGGCTCGCCGATCTTCGGCATTATTGCCGACCGCATCGGACGAAAGCCCGTGATGCTGCTCGGGCCCCTCTTCGGCTTGGCCGCCGTCACGCTGACGCCGTTTGCAATGACGATCCCACTCCTGATCTGCACCAGACTTCTTGAGGGCTCGTCTACGGCGGCGAGCGTTCCGTCGATCCTCTCGTTCGTGGCGGCAAAGACCAGCCACGACGCCAAACTGCGCGGTCGGGTCGTCACCCTCTTTGAAGTTGCCACACTCGGTGGCCTACTCGTCGCTGGCACTGCGCTTGCCGGGCCGCTCTGGGACTTCTTTGCGGTCGGCGCATTCGCCGTCAACGGTGGCATCTATCTGCTCTCGCTCGCCCTCTTCGCCTACGGCGTGAAAGATGAACACGCCGCCCCGCCCCAGCAGACAGAGAATCGACTCCGCAAGTATCTGAAACTGTTTAGCCAGCGAGGAATCCTGCTCTTCGTTCCAACGTGGGTCTCCATCAACGCCATCATTGGTGTTTGGGTGCCACAGGGGCTCAACCTCCTCCTCGGCGACTCAGGGGTCGAGTCGCGCGGGCAGTTCCTCATGAGCGGCTTCCCCTTCACGGTGATCACCTCCGCCTTCGCCTTTGTGGCGCTGATTGGCGGAGTCGGCCTCTTCTTCTGGGGGAATCGATTCGCGAACTTCCGCCGAACAACGATGCTCCTCCTTGGTCTCATCGCCTTCGTTGTCGCCATGGCCGCGGTCTTCTCGATGAATCGCCTCAGTGGCGCCGACCTCCCACTCATCGCGCTGCTCTTCACCCTGCTCTGTGGCTCCATGTTCTTCATCGCTGGCGCAACGCCGGCGGCACTCGGCTTCTTGGCCGACGTCTCTGAGCGGTATCACACCGATCGAAGCGCGGTGATGGGCCTCTACTCCATCTTCCTGGGCCTCGGCCAGGTGATTGGCGTGAAGATTGCGGGCGACCTAGCGACCTCGTATGGGGTCGACGGTTTGGTCTACGCCACGCTCGGATTCCTCGTGGTTGCGGGCACGTTCCTGCTCATCCTGCGCCGTGTTGAGCACGAAATTCTCTTGCCGAGCGCCCCTGGGCAACACGGCGTGCACGGCTGATTGGCGCCGATAGACTCTAGGAGAGGTAAGGGCGATCTGCCCGCACGCATGCTGGGAGGGAGAGACACCATGGCGAAGTCAACGGTCGCAATCATTACTGACAGCGCATCGGACATTCCACCTGATGCGGCGAAGCGGCTCGGCATCACCATCGTGCCGGTCATCGTCTCCTTCGGCTCCGAGAGCTTCAAGGTGAACGAGGAGCTCTCCATGGACCAGTTCTGGAAGCGACTCACCGCACCTGGGGCGCCATTCCCAAAGACCGCCGCTCCGCCACCCGCCGCCTTTACCGCGGCGTATGACCGAGCCTTTGCTGGTGGCGCGAATGAGATCGTCTCGGTGCATGTGGCCTCGAAGCTCTCGGCGACATTCAGGAATGCCGAGATTGCCGCCGCGGACCATCCGCAGTCGAAGAACATTCATCTCGTTGACACCGCGACCGCATCGGCGGCCGAGGGGCTGCTCGTTGCGCGCGCCTATCATCGCGCCGCGGAAGGCTGGAAGGCGCCACAGATCGTCGCCGAGCTCGGAGAGCTCATTCCAAAGACGCACGTGATCTTCTTCCTCGACTCACTGGACTACTTGAAGGCCGGCGGCCGCATTAGCCCAGCGCGAGCGGCGATCGGTGGACTCCTTTCGGTGAAGCCGATCATCGACATTATTGATGGTGAGGTTGTCACTCTCGATAAGCCACGAACTACGGCCAAGGCGCGCGAGCGTTTCATGGAGCTGATCGGCGCATCACCAATTCAGGAGCTGACCATGCTCCATTCGGAGGCGCCTGATATTGAGGCGTTCCGCGATGAGGTCTGCGCTCGCTTCCCCGAGATTGCCGCCCTGAAGCCAGGAATCGTTCGAGCCGGTGCGGCCATTGGCCCACACACCGGTCCGAAGGGTCTCGGCGTCGCGCTGATCCGCGCCTAGCCACAAAGGCTCACCTCGCCGCACGGGCGGCAACACGCCGCAACCTACGCGCAACACCTTTTTGGGGCGCGTTGTAGGGTTGGGGAGATCGCCGCACGGCGTCCGCCAGGCACCCGCCAGGGCGGCAGATGAGAGGTACAAAACGATGAGTGCACAGAAGAGCGCCTGGGCAGTTGCGCAGCAGCAGTTTGACCTTGCCGCAAAGCGGCTCGGTCTCGACTCCGGCATCGCCGCTGTATTGCGCGAGCCACGCCGACAGCTCACCGTGCACTTCCCTGTGCGCATGGACGACGGATCAACCCGAGTCTTCGAGGGGCACCGCGTGCAGCACAACCTCGGACGCGGCCCAGCGAAGGGCGGCATTCGTTTCCACCAGGATGTAAACATCGACGAGGTGAAGGCCCTCTCTATGTGGATGTCGTGGAAGTGTGCCGTGATGGATCTTCCCTATGGCGGCGGCAAGGGTGGCGTCACTGTTGACCCGAAGAAGTTGTCACTCGGCGAGCTTGAGCGCCTGACGCGACGCTTCACAACCGAAATCGCCGTCATCATTGGGCCTGAGTCCGATATTCCGGCGCCCGATGTGAACACCAACAGCCAGACGATGGCCTGGATGATGGACACCTATTCCATGCATGTTGGCTACACCGTTCCTGGTGTGGTGACCGGTAAGCCGATCGCACTCGGCGGCTCGAAGGGCCGCAACGAGGCAACGGCGCGTGGTGCAGTCTTCTGCATTCGCGAAGCGGCGAGCAAGATCAACCTCAACCTGAAGGGTGCTACGGTCGTGGTGCAGGGGTACGGCAACGCCGGATCCATTGCAGCGCGACTGATCAGTGAGCTCGGCTCGAAGGTGATCGCCGTCTCCGACAGCAGCGGCGGCATTCACAACCCAGCCGGACTCGACCTTGCTGTAGTCGATGCGCATAAGAAGAAGACCGGGAGCGTCGTCGGCTTTGCTGGCTCTACGCCAGTGAGCAATCAAGCGATCCTTGAGATTGCCTGCGACGTGCTCATTCCAGCGGCGCTCGAGAATCAGATTACCGCGGAGAATGTCGGCAAGATCAAGACGAAGATCGTCGCTGAGGCGGCCAACGGGCCAACGACCCCAGAGGCGGACGACATACTCTTTGCAAATGGCGCCATGGTGATCCCTGACATCCTCTGCAACGCAGGTGGTGTGACGGTGAGCTACTTCGAGTGGGTGCAGGACCTGAACCGCGACTTCTGGGAAGAGGAAGAGGTCAATGTCCGCCTTGAGAAGAAGATGGTTCGCGCCTTCCACGAGGTCTACGACATGGCCCAGAAGGAGAAGAGCCACCTGCGAACGGGTGCCTACCTCCTCTCCGTGCAGCGTGTCGCCGATGCCATGACGGTGCGGGGTATCTACCCGTAAACCCCCTGCGCGCTAGGATGCGCACATGGCTGGCCTAGACCACGAAGAGCGCTTTCTCTTTCGCGAGGAGATCCTCGCGCTTGCCGCCGCGCTCACCGAGGGTTCGGCGCTCGACAACGTTGAGGACCTGCTCGTTGACCTGATCACCTCGAGCCACTTCGACGCCGAGGTGGTCACGCTGGAGCGTTCGCTCCAGGCGATGCTCGGCCAGCGCCAGGGCTCGACCCTGGTGACGGCACTCACGGCAGCCCCCGAGGTCTTCGACGAGGTGACAGAACTACGGCTCCCCGCCGAGGTGGTTGATCGTCTCGCCGGCTGGCGCGCACGCTTCGGCCTGGCAATTGATAACGCGCTGAGCTTCCTCTCCAACCCCGACGGCATTCAGGGGCATAACTTCACCACGCAGGTTGCCCATGCCGACGACCGACGAACGTTGCAGGGGCGACTCACCTTCGTGCGCTACAGCAACGAGTCGGAGTTCTTTATCGCCGACGCCAATGTCTTCCTTGAAGTTGCCGCCGAAGTGCTCGATAAGCTCGGCACACACATCAGCCGCGAGGATGTTGACCTAGAGTCGGTGACGCGCCTTAAAGAGGCGGTCAACCTGATTGAGCGTCGCACCGCGCCGCGCGAAGAGGCGTAACCCGATGACCGGCGCCGCGGGCGCACGGCAGCTCTTCCTCGCCGCGACGGGGCAGAACCGCGGTAAGACGACCACCTCACTCGGACTCTTTGCCGCCTTCCGCGCGCAAGGGCTGGACACGGGATTCATGAAGCCTGTCGGCCAACGCTGGATCACCATCGACGACACCCCCGCCGACGAAGATGCCGCCCTGATGCGCGGCGTGTTTGATCTGACCGATGCGGTCGCCCTCCTCTCTCCGGTGCAGATTCCGCGCGGCTTCACGCGCAAGGTAATCGAGGGGCAGGTGGTCGAAGACCTCAGCGCGAAGATCATCGCCGCCCAGGTGGAGCTCGCACAGAGGCACGAACTGCTGCTGCTCGAGGGGACAGGGCATGCGGGCGTTGGTGCGGTGATCGGCCTGAGTAACGCCGATGTTGCCGCACTGCTCGGCGCACCGGTGATCATCGTCAGTGAGGGCGGTATCGGCCGACCGATCGACGAGATCGTGTTGAACGCGGCGCTCTTCGCCGCGCGTGGCGTTGAGGTTGCGGGGGCGATCGTCAACAAGGTCGATCTTGACCTACAGCCAGAGCTGCCGCGCCTCCTTGAGAAGGGGCTCGCGCGCCATGGAATTCCGCTCCTCGGTGTCCTTCCGTATCGCCAGATTCTTTCGAACCCCACGCTGGCGATCATCGAAGATGGCTTGCAGGGCGAGACGCTCTGGCCAGGCCGCGACATGGACGCAATCATCGGTCGCGTCTCCGTCGCCGCAATGCAGCCAGAGCATGTGATGCAGCGCATCGGCGACAGCGCCCTCGTGGTCGTTCCTGGTGACCGCGAAGATGTGATCGAGGTGCTCACGCAGCTATGGCTTGACGGGAAAGATCATCCGAACCGACCGCTCGGCTTCGTCCTTAGTGGTGGCTATCGACCGAGCTCACGAGTTTTGGACCTGATTCGCAAGGCGAACATTTTCGCCGTGCTGATGGAGGGTGATACCTATAGCGTTGCCTCGAACGTGCACGACCTACTGGTGAAGACACACCCTGAAGACCTGCGCAAGATTGAAGAGATCAAGCAGCTCGTTTCCGGCTCACTTGACGTGAACCGCATCCTTGCGGCGGCACGCCCCGTTCCAACGCGCTAGCCGACGCCCCTACGGGAGCGTGATCGCGTCGATCAGGCGCACCCCATCAACAACGGCGGCGAGAGAAACGAGCACCTCGCCAGATGCGGCGTCACCAACCTGTGCACTCTCTGCAAGTGGAATGAGCGTGGCGCTCTCGGCGAAGTCGAGGTAGTCGAGCGCGACGCTTGGCTCTGCAGCGATCACCCGCTCAGCGAGTGCCCGCAGCGCGGCAACGCTCGTAACCCCTGAGGCACACGCCTCGGCGATGAGCGAGAGGGCGACGGGGATCGCCTTTGCCGCCGCAGCGCGACCGCTCGCTGAGAGCAGCTGATTGCGCGAGCTGAGTGCCAAGCCGTCACTATCGCGCACCGTTGCGACGCGGTGGATCGCGATCTGATCGCTGCGCTGCGCCGCCAGCCACTCGATGACGCGCACCTGCTGCGCATCCTTCGCACCGAAGAGAGCCTGGTCAGGGTGCACCAGATCAAAGAGTCGCGAGACGACGGTCGCCACGCCGGCAAAGTGTCCGGGCCGGGAGGCACCCTCAAGCCGCGTGGCGAGTGGTCCTGGCTCAACGTTCGCGACCGGTTCGTTGGGCGGATAGATCTCGTCAACGTTGGGGACGAAAATGAGGTGTGCGCCAGCCGCCTGGGCGAGCTGCTGGTCGGCCTCGAGCGTGCGCGGATATTCCGCCACGTCAGCGGCAGATCCGAACTGTCGTGGGTTGACAAAGATGGAGACGACGACGGTGGCAGCGGTGCGGCGCGCGGCGGCGATTAGCGCGGTATGACCGGCGTGGAGCGCCCCCATGGTGGGTACGAGCGCAACCGGGCGGGGGAGTTGGGCGAGAGCCTCGTCAAGTTCGGAACGAGTGGTGACGGTGCGCATCGCCCAGAGCCTGAGCTAGCGCGGAAGCTCGTCAAGAGCGGCGATCAGCGTTGCGTCGCCAGCAATCCCCTGCGCTGCGATGGGGAAGCTCCCCGCCTCCACGCTGGTTCGCCAGGTGGTGAGGGCGGCGATCGCATCGTCGCGAAGGTTGGCGATGCGCCCAGCGTGGCGTGGTGCGGCCGCGCCGAGTAGGCCGAGCAGATCGGGGAGCACCTGCACCTGTGCGGTGCAGCCGGCACCCGCGCCGATGCCGATGGTTGGAATCGTGAGGCGACTGGTGATCGCGGCTGCAAGCTCCTGCGGCACGAGTTCGATCACGATTGCCGATGCGCCGGCCTCCTGCAGGGCGATCGCATCCTCGAGGAGCGCCGCCGCCGCCTCGGGGAGGCGACCCTTCGCGCGCGGCTTGCTCTCATTCAGTGACGACTGCGGCGTGAAGCCAATGTGCCCAATCACGGGAACGCCACTGCGCACGAGCGCGGCAACGACGGGGGCCACGACGACGCCCCCCTCGAGCTTCACGGCACCGGCGCCAGCATCGCGAATGAAGCGCGCGGCGTTCTCTGCGGCGGTTGGCACATCCACATACGAAAGGAAGGGCATGTCGCCGATCACAAGGGCGGTGCTCGTTGAGCGAACGACGGCGGCGGTGTGGTGCAGCATCTCGCTCATTCCTACGCGAACCGTTGATTCGTGTCCGAGCACGACCTGAGCAAGTGAATCGCCGACGAGCAAGAATTGAATGCCAGCCGCCTCGGCGAACTCAGCGGTTGGGCGATCCCATGCGGTGACGACGGCGAAGTGGCCGCCCGCGGCGTGTGCGGCGCGCATGTCGGCAACGGTGTGTCGTGCCATCAGCCTGCTCGCGTTGAGAGGAGGGCCGCCACTCGGTCCAGGATGGCGTCGGCCACGACACGCTTCGGCGCCGGGCCCACACGGGTGACGAGATCGTCGGCACCGATAATCTCTGCGGCATTTTCGGCGCTCTCAAAACCGATGCCGGGGGCGGTGACGTCGTTGGCGACGATGAGGTCAAGATCTTTCTGCTGCAACTTCTCGCGTGCCCGCGGCGTTGCACTCGCCTCTGCCGAGAAGCCCACGAGCAGTGTCTGGCGCGTGGCCCGTGGGCCGAGCGCCTGCGCCAATCCGGCGAGAAGGTCGGGGGTTGGCGTGAGACGCAGGGTGATCTCGCCATCGCGACGCAGCTTCTCGGTTAGCGGGCCGCCCGCGACACGGAAATCAGAGACGGCGGCGGTGGCAATGAGCGCGTCGGCAGGCGTCGCTGCGCCGCCGTTCGGTGCGGCGAGGAGTGCGTTGCGCAGCGCAGCATTGAGCGCGTCAACGCTCATGGCGCGCACGATGGTGACCCCTTCAGGGAGCGGCACGCTGACACGAGCGGCGATCAGGGTGACGTCGGCACCACGATCACGCGCCGCCTCAGCGAGGGCGATCCCCTGGCGCCCCGAGGAGCGGTTCGCCAAGATGCGCACCGCATCGATCGGCTCTTCGGTGCCACCAGCGGTAACGACGATCCGACGACCCGACAGATCACCAGCGGGTACTGCTGGCGGGCGGCGGCTCTCGTTCGGTTCGCGAATCGGCGCGGCGCCAATGGCGGCCACCACAGCGTCAACGATCGCAGCTGTTTCAGCGAGGCGGCCGACGCCCGTAGCGCCACTTGCGAGCGCGCCACTCTCCGGTGCAACAAGGGCGTAGCCGAAGTCATCGCGAAGTCGCGTCGCATTCGTTTGCGTTGCGGCGTGTGCCCACATTTCGCCATCCATCGCTGGGGCAACGATTACGGGTGCGGTGGTGGCGAGGCAGGCGGCGGTGACTACGTCTCCAGCGAGGCCGCTCGCCATGGCGCCGATCCACTGCGCGGTCGCTGGTGCAATCAGCAGTGCATCGGCGGAATCGGCGGCAACGATGTGGCCGATGCGACCGTCAGGGAGAAGGTCGAGCAGGTCGGCATCAACGGCGTGCCCCGTGAGTGTGCGCAGGGTAAGCGGTGAGACGAACCGTGTGGCGGCGGGGGTGAGGAGCGCCTGCACATCTGCACCCTCGGCGCGGAGTGCGCGCACGATCTCTGGCGACTTGTAGGCGGCAATGGAGCCGGTGATGCCAAGGACGATGAGTCGTCCGGCGAGGCGCTTGCTCATGCGCGCACCGCTGCGGGTAGCGCGTTGATCGCACGCAGCACAAACTCGGCATCGCGATGGTCGGCAACAACCGTGGCGCACCAACCGGCGAGCGCTGCGCCGCCACTTAGTACGACGGCGGGAGTTGGCGCGCCAGGATCTCGGCGTGACATCTCTTCAATCGACTCCGCAATCAGCGCGGTGAGGGCACCGCGTGCGCCGCGAAGAATTCCGGCGCTGAGCGCCTCGGCGGTGTCGGCGCCAATCGGCCCAGCAAGATCTGGGCTCTCGTCGTAGATGGCAACGAGTGGAAGTGCGGCGGCGCCGCTGGCCAGCGCGCGGGAGGCGAGCACGGGAGAGGGGGCGATGGCGCCGCCGATGAGGCGGCCACCTCGATCGACGCAGGTGAGGGTGAGCGCCGTGCCGAGCGTCACCGCGATCGCCCCACGACCGCGTGGCGTTCCGAACTCGGTATAGGCGAGCCATGCGGCGAGGAGTCGATCAATGCCGATCTGGGCTGGTGGAGTGAGTGCCAGCTCGACCGGAACGTCGGCCACGCTCACAAACTCAATGGAGAGATCCGCGCTCTTTGCCACCGCGCGGAGCGCCTCGGCACCGGCTGGCACGACGCTCGCAACACGGAGGGTCGCCGCTTCCCCAGTGCGCTCTGCATCGGCGCGGATCACTGCG
>JAPLHR010000013.1 GCA_026389535.1 Chloroflexota bacterium | reverse complement strand
TTGAATTAGTGCCGTTAACAATGTCTGAGCGTTGAAGAATGATGACCGCGACCGCCCCTTCGGCGATCATGGCGGAGACCTTATCTGCAAACGTGCAAGAACCGCGGCGCACTACGGCAATTTTTCCGGTCATATCTGTTGTTGCTGGATCCCAATCTTGAACATAGGTCTCACCGTCGACGCTGACGGCAGGGCAGCCGAGCGCGGTGCTCACACCATCCCCGGGCGTTATCGCGCCCTCGTCGGCGGTGGTCTCGAGGCGGGTGATATATCCCGTAACGGGCGTTGAGAGGTCGCTCACATTTGTGTTGAGGAATAGAGCCGCAGGCCCAGCCGCCGAAAGATTGGTGGTCACGGTTCCGAAGTTAGTAATGGTAAGTCGCGCTCCTGGATACGATGCTCGGTCGTCAAGCGCGGCAACCGAGATCGCTCCATCCTCTGTGGATGGGGAGCCGACGAGGAAGGGCTCAGACCCCTCGTTTCCTGCGGCAATGACTACGGTCACGCCCGCCTTCTCGGCGGCGTTGATCGCGGCCTGCTCAGCCCCACCCTTGATGCCGTACGGCGAGCCGAGGGAGAGGTTGATGACGTTTGCCCCAAGGGCAACCGCCTTCTCAATGCCGTCCGCGGCGAGCTCCGTTGCGCCATCGCAACCGAAGACGCGCACTGCAATCAGCGAGGCAAGTGGGGCCATTCCTGGCGCCAGGGTGAAGCTTGAGACATCGGTTGTGCTCGTGTAGTACTCGCCGTCAACGCTTCCATAGGTGTTGCCGTTCTTGATGCCGTACCCAGCGATGGTGCCAGCGACGTGGGTGCCGTGGCCGCCGCCCTGGGCGATGGTGCAATCCATTGGATCGCTGTCAGGTTGTGGAAGTTCAGCGAGGCCACCCTCGCCAGGCGCGTAGTCATCACCGACAAGGTCGTAGCCAGCGATTACCTTCGCGGTTGGGAAGGTCACGTCACCGTCGCGAACAAAGTCGCCATGCGTGTAATCAATGCCCGTATCAATCACGGCAACCTTCACGCCGTAGCCGGTGCCAGCCTTCGACGTTGCGGTCTGCGCCCAAACGTTCTTCGCCTGAACCTCTGTTGCTGCGCCAGCGTTTGATGGTGTCGCACCACCTCGGCCGCTCACGGCGCCGCCGGTGACGGTCATCCGCTTATAGCGAGTGACGAGTTGCACGTCGGCAACATGTGGGTTGGCACGTAGCACCTCGAGCTGCGAGGCAGGAATGTGAATGCGAAGTCCATTGAAGAGATAGCGATACTCAGCGTTCACCGTCCCGCCAAGAGCGGTGATTACTCCGCGTGCGGTGATGCGCTCGCTGATCTGAGCGCCCTGCAACGCAAACGGTTGCGCAGCGCCGCCAGCGGAGCGTGGTGCCCCGATGCCCGGGGTGCGAAGGGTAACGATGAGATGGAGGGTGCCGTTCTTGTCGGCGCCGCGGAGGAGCACCTTGCTCTCGATTGGACGCATGCCGGTCGGCAGCACCTTGTGTCGGTTTGTTGCCGCCGCGCTTGGCGCGAGCAGTGCTGCCGCAAGCATCGCGATCAAGAAGATCGTGCGGCGGGTCCCTCGTGGGGCTGTGACGTGTGACTGGTGGCTCATGGTGGGCACCTCCCTTTTAGGGGGAGGCAATCCTCTACTGAGGGTTGGGCGGCCCCTTAACGGCGACGATAGCGCCTAGCGACCATTGAATACAGAGGTAGTTTCAGTAATAGGCTTGAGATGGGGCGCCCCTCTCGGCCGTTGGGCCCCTCGACCGCCAAAAGGCGGTCGGCGGCGTCCCCCTCCACGTGCCGGGGGTCGCAGTAGGCGACATCGATCTCGACCTCCCCAGGGACAGGGGTACCGAGTCGGTCGGCGAGATCGTGCGGGAGCGGCTCCTCGAAGTAGTCGGCGCGCAGCTCCTCCTCCATCTGCCAGCGTGGGCTGCGGAAGAGCACGGCGCGCCAAGCGTCGGCCACGGCGGGGGTGACGGTGCCGTCCTTCGGCTGGGGGTTGGCGGAGAGGTCTTGGCCGCGCGACCAGCGGGCCGCCTGATGCAGCAGGGTGTACTCATCGAGCTCTAGGTAGGCGGCAAGATCGTCGGCGGGCGAGGTGTCGCCGAAGATCGCGCGGATTCCTGGCGCAAACGCCTCCTTCATGTCGAGGTCGATGCCTCGAACGGTGCGATGCAGGTAGACCTGCTGATAGAGGAACTGCCGCGCGCCGAGGAATGATTCAAGAGCGCCAACTGCTGGTTCGTACAGCGTGAGACCGCGTGCGCCAATGAAGCTGTAGTGGCGGAGTCGCTCCACATCAACCGCCGCAGTGCGCACGCCGGTCATGTAGGAATCGCGTCGCACGTAGTCGAGGTTGTCGACGGTGAAGACACCCGAGAGGAGCGGCTGCATGATGCGCACCCAGGTTGGAACCATTGCGTCCTCAAGTGGTGGCTTCGAGATCAGGAAGCTGACCCAGCGTGGATCAATCGACTCTGTAGCGGCGAACGCGTCGCGCGCGGCAGAGTCGCCGGGTGCCCGACGCAGCTTGGTGATGATCGGCGCAAGTTCGCGCTCAATGATCAGCGCAGAGAGATCTTCATGGGCGAGGCGCTTCCCCTTCGGTCGGCGCGGATCAGCCGGAGCAGGGAAGGCTTCAAGAACGGCGTGATCAAAGAAGTGCGCGAAGGGCCCGTGACCAACGTCGTGCAGTAGTCCAG
>JAPLHR010000057.1 GCA_026389535.1 Chloroflexota bacterium | reverse complement strand
TGGCACCGTCGGCACCATCGCCGTGATCGGCTCCGGCAAGATCGGCCTGCCGCTCGCCCTGCAGTTCGCCTCCCACGGGTGGCGCGTGCACGCCGTTGATATCAATCAGGCCCTGGTCGACACCATTAATTCAGGCGTTGCCCCTTGGGGCGGCGAGCCAAATCTTCCCGAGCTCCTTGCAGAGCACGTTGGCTCTGGCCGACTGCGTGCCACCATCGACGGCCCTACCGCCGTGCGCGACGCCGACGTTGCACTTGTCGTCGTGCCTGTTCTGGTGCGCGACGACGGAAGTATTGCCGACAAGGCACTCGTCGGCGCAACGGAAACGCTGATCGCCGGTGCGCACGACGACCTACTCGTGATTCTTGAAACCACCGTGCCGATCGGCACCACCCGTGACTTGGTCGCGAAGGTTGCTGCCACGAGTGGCGCAACCGTGTTCGGCTGCTTCTCGCCGGAGCGTGTGCTGACCGGCCAAACCTTCCGCAACCTCGCCGCGTATCCCAAACTCGTTGGTGGCACCGACGCCGCCAGCTTGGCGCGTGCGACCGCCTTCTACGAGAGCGTGCTCGATGCGCCTATTGCGCAGATGCAGACGCTGGAGGCCGCCGAGATGGCGAAGCTCGCCGAGACGACCTACCGCGATGTGAACATCGCCCTCGCCAACGAGTTCGCTCGCGTTGCCGATCGACACGGCATCGACCTCTCGGAGGTGATTCGCGCCGCGAACTCGCAGCCGTACTCGCACATTCACGAGCCAGGCATCGGCGTTGGCGGTCACTGCATTCCGGTCTATCCGCGCATGATCCTCTCGACGGATGGCGACCTCGACGTGATCAAGACCGCACGCGCCGTGAACGATGGTCAGGTCGAGCGCGCCGTTGACGCTGTAGAGAAGCAGATCGGAACCCTCAAGGGGGCAACGGTTGCGGTGCTCGGACTCACCTATCGCGAAGGAGTTCGTGAGCTCGCGCATGCCCGTGGCCCGCTGGTTGCCGATGCACTCCGTGCGCGCGGCGCAACCGTTCTTGGTGCCGACCCACTTCTTTCGGCTGATGATGTCTCGGCGCTCAAGATGACGCCGTGGGATGGGGATGTGAATGCACAGGTCAGTGCCGTCGTTGTTGCAACCGCTGATGCTGCGTATCGCACGATGGACTTCGCAAAACTCTTCCCGGCGCTCAAGGTGCTCATCGATGGCCGAAATGCCTGTGCTGGTGCAACGTTGCCAGCTGGCGCGAAGCGCATCGGCTTCGGCCGACCGAACGGAGTGGCAGCACAGTGATCGACGCAACGGCGTTCATTGATCCAACGGCGATCGTCGAAGATGGCGCCACGATTGGTGCGCGCAGCAAGGTGTGGGGCGGCGCCGTGGTACGACGCGGCGCCAAGATCGGCGCGGACTGCATCATTGGTCGCGGCGCCTTCATCGACGCCGATGTGGTGCTAGGCGATCGCTGCAAGGTGCAAAACCTCGCCCTCGTCTATCACGGAGTGACAGCCGGTAACGGTGTCTTCATCGGCCCCAACGCGATCCTCACGAACGACCGCTTCCCGCGCGCCCAGACCCCTGACGGCGGACTCGCGGCAGCCAGCGACTGGGTGGTAAGCCCAATCAGCGTGGGTGATGGCGCCTCGATTGGCGCCGGCGCCGTGATCGTGGCCGGCATCACCCTGGGCGACTACTGCATGGTTGGCGCGGGCGGCGTCGCCTCTCGCAACGTTCCACCACGAGCGCTCGTCGTCGGCAGCCCAGCCAAGCGGATCGGCTGGGTGTGCGACTGCGGCACCCGCCTCCCCAACGAGGGAACCACGGTGAGCTGCTCCGCTTGCGCACGCTCCTACAGCCACGATGCCGCGAATGGCGGTCTCGCTCGCGCCTAATCACGGGCGGGCACGCTACCCCCCCTCGGCTACCATTGCCCTAACGCCAATCGGCGACTAGCAAGGGGGCGCTGTGAACGTACTTTTCTCATCGGTAGAGAGCGCCGTGAGCAGCAACGAACTCTTCTCACCGCTTGGACTCGGCTTCGGAATCTTCCTGGTCGTTGCGCTCGCCGTTGACTTTGGCCTCCTACGGAAGAACGGCACCCACGTTGTGCCAGTCAAAGAAGCCGCCGCCTGGACTCTTGTGTGGATCGTGCTTGCAATCCTTTTCGGGATAGCGCTGCATTTTTACTTTGCAAGCGGCGGTCCAGGTAACGAGACAAAGTCGACGGAGTACTTTGTCGGCTACCTCGTAGAGAAGTCGCTCTCCGTCGACAACATCTTCGTCTTCACGCTGATCTTCGCTGCGCTCAAGACGCCGAAGAAGTTGCAGCAGCTCGCCCTCATGTGGGGCATTCTTCTCGCGCTCGTGCTGCGCGGCATCATGATCGTGATCGGCGCAGCGCTGATCCACCAGTTTGAGTGGATCATCTGGTTCTTTGGTGCATTCCTGCTCTTCACCGGCGTGCAGATGCTTCGAAGCGGCGGCCATGCCAACGAAGGCGAGCCATCTGCAATCAAGCTAGCCCGCCGCTTCATTCACGTGAACAACGACCTTAACGAGGAGCGTTTCTGGGTGATTAAGGCAGGTCGGAGGGTCTTTACTCCAATCTTCCTGACGATCGCGGTAATCGGCATCATCGACCTGGTCTTTGCCGTTGACAGCATCCCAGCAATCTTTGGCATCACGGAGGATCCGTTTATTGTCTTCACCTCTAATGCATTCGCAATCCTTGGACTCCGAAACCTATACTTCTTGCTCGCCGATGCGAAGGATCGCTTCCACTACCTGAGCGCTGGTTTGGCGTTCGTCTTAATGTGGATCGGCGCGAAGATGATCTTGGCGATCAATCCCGAATGGAAGGTTCCGCCACTCGTGAGTTTGGTGATTGTGCTCTCCATTTTGACGGTTTCTATCGTGGCCTCACTGCTACGAACGAAGCACGCCGCCCGCAAGGCATCTCGACCCGCTCGCGCGCGCAAGCGCTAGGCGCAACAACGCCGCTGGTAGGAGGACCACCAGCGGCGTCGCGCGAAAACTAGGTGCGCTCGTTACTTGACGATCAGCACCGACTCAGCGGCTGGCGCTTCTCGGCTCATGTCGACAACCACACTGTCACCGGCGGTGACGTCGGCGTTCGTAGCAGCTGCGATCTTGCTGAACACCGTGTTGTCACTGACTGTGACGGTGATGGTCTTTGTTCCGTGCGGAGTGACCATCTCAAGGGTGAGGGTGTTGCCGTCCACGGCGGTGACCTTCGCAGGTCGGCCGAGGTGAACGTGCGCCTCGGTGAGTCCGGTCGCTAGAACGGCGACACCTTCAGCTTCACTTACTGCACCGTCGACCGGCTTCTCAGCTCGGACGAGTACATAGGAACCGACCGCCACGTCAGCAGCGGTGCCTGCCGTCTTCGTGAAGTACTGGCTCTCACTGTCAAGCACGACCGTCTTGGTCGTACCGTCAGCGAGCGTGATGGAGAGCTCGGTTGGGCTCACGCTGGTTACGGCCCCGGTGAGGTCAGCGCTGGCCTGTGGCCCACCTGCACCTTGCTGCCCATCACCATCGCGGTGGGCACCTGGGCCACCCATGTGGTCGCCATCGTGGTCCATGCGCGCTTCCATGCCCTGGCCTGGGTGACGTCCATCGCGGCCGTCATGCCCACTATGGGCGAGCGCGGTGCCGGCAAGTGCGCCTGCAGCGACAAGGGCTGCCGCGCCAAAAATCGTCGGCAAGCTGTTGCGAATGCCGCTAAAGCGCGACGGTGCAACGACCTGCTTCGCCTTCGGTCCCGACTTCTCGGTCGGGGCGAGCTTTACCGTTCGTGCCATGTGTGGCTCCTTTCCACTACCCGAGGCAACTGCCCCGTTCCTCCTCATGGTGCGCCTCACGCATTAGCCCACTCTTTGTTGAAGATGGGAATGCGCCAAACTATCGGCATGAACCGTGCTCGCCACCCCCGACCACCCATGCGCATCGTGCCCCTTCTCGCGCTGATTCTTGGCGCCTCGGTCCTTGGAGCCGCCCTTCCAGGGGGCGGGGTTGTGGCGGCGGCCGTTGCCCCACAAACGGTTGCGGTGCCGCCGATCACGGCCTGCTCGGCAATCAACAAGCGCAAGATCATCATCACGCGCACATCAATCGGCATTCAAGGGGCAGTGACCACCAAGAACTGGCGCACAAGCCAATGGGCCGCCGCCGTCCTAGACCCCATGTATCGACTCTCGTCGAGCTATCGGCCAACGAACCTCGTGCGCATCACCTGGCGCGGCGTCATTAGCACTAAGGGTGGCTACTGGTTGAAGCGCGAGGCTGCCGACGCGCTCAGTGCCATGTTCGTTGAGGCCAAGGCGAGCAACATCTCGCTGAAGATCCTCTCCGCATATCGCTCATACGCCACACAGAGAGCCATCTTCGCGAAGTGGGTAGCTAAATCTGGCCTACAGCTGGCCCGCAAGTACAGCGCCGTTCCTGGGCACTCAGAACATCAACTTGGTACCACTGTGGATCTCGGGAGCCTTACCGGTGTTTCGTGGAGCAGTCCGAAATTCCCCACGTCGCAAACAGCGCTCTGGCTTGAGGCGAACGCCTACAAATTTGGATTTGTGCGTTCGTATCCGGCAGGCTCAGCCAACGTCGCACTGAGTTGCTACGGCGCTGAGGCGTGGCACTGGCGCTACGTTGGCAAGGATCTCGCCTACGAGATCGTCTGCAGCGCGCAAGTCCCACGCATCTTCTTGTGGAACCGCCAAAACGGCGGAGAGCGTGTGATTGGACCCGCATGTGATTCGTTCACACCGCCAGAGGGGTATGTGTTGCCAAGCCCGAGCCCCACGCCACCAGCGAGTGAGGTGCCGACCGAATCGCCTTCAGCCTCACCGACTGAGTCGCCGACCGCATCGCCTACTGAGACGCCGGTGACTCCGCCATAGCCCCCTGCCCTCGTCGATAGACGAGTGCGGCGATGAGCAGTGCTAGAAGTAGGACCGGCATGGTTACCGCTGGGAAGAGGGTGCGCACCACGGCGACCGGCGTATGGATGGCGATCGGTAGGAGGAGTCCGAGGCCAATCGCGCGCGCACCACCGCCACGAACCACACCGCGAAGCACGATTGCCGTAAGGAGCGCATGAAGCCCAAGCATGAGCGCCCCCTGCACGATTAGTAGCGCGGCACTGAGAAGACTTTGGCTGGCGAGAAAGACCGCAACTGCATTCACCTTCTCTGTCACTTCGGCGTCCAGCCCAACGAAGATGCTTCCGTCTCGAATGCCACCAAGAATGATCACCGCTGAGAGCGTTGGGATCAGTGAGCTTGTCAGTAGGTCAATAGCGCCATGCCCAAATCCGAAGGCCGTGCTTGGCCTCGCGTCGCGAACCCCTCGCGCGGCGGTGGAGAGAATGATTGCGCGACTCGCCTCTTGTAGTGGGGCACTGGTGAACGCGGCAATGAGTGGCCCGAAGAGGAAGAGCGTCACGACCTGTGCGGTCTGGCTCAACACAAACGAGACGCCACCGAGCGCCCAGCCGTTCAGTGAACGCGCCCAGGTGGCGGCAGCAACTGCGCTACCAACGATCAGTGCGCCGATGCCGACGAGGGCAAAGGTAAAGGCAGCGGAGGCTGCTTCAAGGGCTGCGGGTGATGGGAGATCGACGGTGATCACCGGCGGCGTTTCGTGCGCGGCGACCTCGGTTCACGACTCCAGACGCGATAGGCAACGAAGACGGTGCCGGCCACACTGAGCGTCAAGCCAACGAGCAGCGTGAGGATTGCCGCTGCGCTAAGGCCAAGATAGCCAAGGAGCGCCGTGGCGACCCCGACAAGCATCCAGATGCCGCCGATGAATCGGTGTGACGCATCCCACGCCGCCTCGCTCTCAATCGTCCAGGGGAGGCGCACGCCAATGGTGTAGTTCTGGCGAATGTTTGGCATGGCGTAGCCAAAGATGGCGAAGAGGGCGCCGGCAGCGACAGGCACCGCATGATCGAGTCGCGCCGCCTCGCCGAATCCTGAGTTGATGATTGCCGACTGCGTTACGGCAACCAGCAGGGAGAGAGCGACAACAACCAGACCGAGAGAATCGGCGCTGCGCGCGATGTTGGCGCGCTTCGGGTCATATCGAACGGCGAGCCAGAGCAGCCCGCCGGTAAGTGCTGTGGTTACTGGAATGATCAGGAGCGCCTCGCGGCCAGCGAAGCCGTCAGCGATACCGTTGATGTCCCAGTGAATGGCGAGTACCGCGTCGGCAGGGAGCTGCATGAAGGCTGCCAGCGTAAAGAAGGCGGTGGCGGCCAAGGCGACCGTGCTGACCGCTCGTACGAGCGGATTGAGCTCCATTAGTGCCTAGAGCCCCTTCACTTCAGTAACGACCTGCGAGAGGACGCTCTTGGCATCCCCGAAGAGCATCGAGGTCTTGTCGAGGTAGAAGAGCTCGTTCTCGATGCCGGCGAACCCGGTCGCCATGCCGCGCTTCACGACAATGACCTGCTCGGCATCCTGCACGTTGAGGATCGGCATGCCGTAGATCGGCGAGCCTGGGTCGCTCTTCGCGGCGGGGTTCGTGACATCGTTTGCGCCGAGCACCAGGGCAACGTCGCAGGTGTGGAACTCTTCGTTGATCTCGTCAAGGTCAAAGAGATGGTCGTACGGCACATTCGCCTCGGCGAGGAGCACGTTCATGTGCCCAGGCATGCGCCCAGCAACTGGATGGATGGCGAAGCGCACACGTCCGCCACGCTTTTCAATCAACTCAGCAAGCTCGCGGACGGCGTGCTGGGCCTGCGCTACCGCCATGCCGTAGCCAGGGACGATGATCACGTTGCGCGCGTAACCGATGCGCATTGCGGCATCTTCTGGCGTGACGCTCCGCGTCGTGAGGCCCTCGGCGCTCTTTGCAGAGACTGCCGCCTTCTCGCCGCCGAACGCACCAAAGAGCACGTTCGCGAAGGAGCGATTCATGGCCTTCGACATGAGGATCGACAAGATGAAGCCGCTGGCGCCGTCGAGGGCACCCGCCACGATCAAGATGTTGTTGCCGATTGCGAAACCGGTGGCGCTCGCCGCAAGGCCTGCGTACGAGTTCAAGAGGGAGACCACGACCGGCATGTCGGCACCGCCGATTGGCAGCACCAGGGTGACGCCGATCACGAGGGCAAGCACCGTCATCACGGCGAACATGATCAAGCCAGAGTCGCCGCCGGATCCACCCGACTGGGTGATCACGAGTGCGATGTACAAGCCGACCGCGCTGAAGAAGACGGCGGCATTGATCAGCTTCTGGCCAGGGAAGGTGATCGGCTGACCGGTAATGAAGCCCTGCAGCTTGCCGAACGCCATGAAGGAGCCCGTGATGGTGAGGGCGCCGAAGAGCGTCTCGAATCCAAGGGCGATCATCTTGACCACACCAGGGCCGCCTGGAACGTCGCGGTAGTGCAAGAACTCAGCGATCCCGACGAGTGTCACCGCCAGGGCACCGAACATGTGGCTGACGGCGATGCGCTGCGGCATGGCGGTCATCGGTACCAGGAGGCCCATCGGCAAGCCGATGGCGCTACCAACAACGAGGCCAATGATGATGAACTCGTAGCTCACGATCTCGTGGTTCAACAGGGTGCCGATGATGGCGAGCAACATACCGAACGCTGCGAGCTGCATGCCGCGGCGCGCGGTATCAGGCTTCGTCAGGCCGCGGAGTCCAAGGATGAACGCCGCAGATGCGCCGATATAGGCGATCTGCACGAAGAGCGCGCCGATCTGTTGGTCGATCACTTTGGCGCCTCGGTCTTCTTGAACATCTTCAGCATGCGGTCGGTGATGACGAATCCGCCGACCACGTTGATCGTTGCGGCGGCAACCGCAACCGCACCCATGATGTTGATGTATAGCGGTCGCTCAGCGCCGGCGATCACGATGCTGGCAACGAGGCTGATCGCCGAGATCGCATTCGTGGCCGCCATGAGCGGCGTATGCAGGAGCGGCGGCACCTTGGTAATGATCTGGAAGCCGGTGAACGCAGCGAGCAGGAAGACGTACACCTCCACAATCTGCGCGTCGATGAGCGTCGTTGATGCTGCTGCTGCGGTCGGGGCTCCTCCGGATGTCGCAGCGATAAAGGCGGCGGCGGCACCAAGTGCAGTCAGTAGTGCGGTCATGATGCCTTCACCGGTACAGCGCCGTTATGTACCACGAGCATCGGCCCGGTGATCTCGTCGGCGGCGTTCACGGTGAGCGCGCCGTTCTCGCCGCTTAGGTGCGTCAGCAGTGTGCGCACATTGGTTGAGAACATCTGGCTCGCATGGAGTGGAACCGATGCAGCGATGTTGGCGACGCCGATCAGCTGCACGCCGTGGCGCACCACCGTCTCGCCCGGAACGGAACCCTCAACGTTGCCACCCGATTCGGCGGCGAGGTCGAGCACAACGGATCCTGGTCGCATGCTGGCAAGCATCGCATCGGTCACGAGAATCGGTGCCTTACGCCCAGGGATCAGTGCCGTCGTCAGCACCAGGTCTTGGCTCTTGATGTGGTCGGCGATGATCGCGGCGTTCTGTGCCGCTTCGTCCTCGGTCTGGGCGCGAGCGTAGCCGCCCGTCCCCTCGGCCTTTGCTGCGGGCTCTACGAACTGTGCGCCCAGCGAGCGCACCTGCTCACCGGCGGCGGATCGCACGTCGAAGGCGCTCACCACCGCGCCAAGGCGGCGCGCCGTGGCAATGGCCTGCAGGCCGGCAACACCAGCGCCGAGCACAAAGGCCTTGGCAGGAGCGATGCTCCCCGCCGCCGTCGTCAACATCGGTAGGAACTTGTCGAGCGCACTCGCGCCGACCAGCACCGCCTTGTATCCGGCAACGCCGCTCTGCGAGGAGAGCACGTCCACCGCCTGCGCGCGGCTGATGCGTGGCACCAGCTCAAGTGCGAGGGC
>JAPLHR010000080.1 GCA_026389535.1 Chloroflexota bacterium | reverse complement strand
TGGAAGAGATGCTCATGCTCTTTTGACATGGCATCTTCATATGGTCCAAAGTTCGCCAGGCGCTCGTCGCAAAACGCGTTGAGTGCAGCGAGTGCCTCACGCCGGGTTGTTGGCCAGATGAGCGTGGTTAACTCGCCAAAGAGCGTTGAGCGCTCCTTAAGTACTTCGTCAATCACCGACTGCACGAGCGGCGTGACTGTTCCGTAGAGGGGCGCTGGCACATCGGTGCCAGGGGCGAGGCGCTTCCGGTTCTCCTTGTCGAGATTCCATGTGCCGCCAATCGGTTCGCTCTTCCCCGCGCTCTCTTCCATCAGCCAGCCACGCGCACTCCGCACACGTCGATACCAGTACTCCATGCGGAGCTCTTTTCGGCCCGACTTGAACGCCTCCCATTCGGCCACGGTGGTGAGCCAGAGCTGGTTCTCGACGACCTCCGCGGGGATGCCGTTTGCGGTTGACCACGCGTGAATCGCCTCAAGATCCTGAGGCTGCGCAGGGTCCATTAGGGTGATGCCGGTCGGCCGATACCGCTCGTGGGCGGCATCAAGCGCTTCGCCCAGGGTGGGCGCCTGAATGACCTCGATTGCAACCCCTCGCTCCTGAAGATCTGCCGCAAACCCTCGCAGCGCTGCAATCTGCAGCACCACGGCCTGCACGTGCCGTGCCTCGTGCCGCACGCCCGTGATCTCTAGGACGAGGACAGGATCGGCAAACTGGGTGCTGCCATCGAGACGCGCACGAAGTGGGCCAACCTGATCGGTAAGTTGATCTCCTAGAACTGCGAGGTGATTCACCTTACGAGCGTCGGCGGCGACAAGCGTCGCTGCAGTACTTCACCTCGTCCCAGACACGCTCCCAGCGCTTTCGCCACTGGAACGGTCGGCCACACACCGCGCAGATTTTCTCGGGGCGCTCACTCGGAGGTCGATGCGGCTGTCGTGCCTCACGTCGTGCGCCGCCCACAGTGATCAGCCGCGCTCTGGCTTGAGCGCCGCGCTATACGCCGCAAGCGTTCGTTGGCGCGCTTCGGCGTGATCAACGATCGGTTCCGGATACTGCTCACCGAGTCTGATGCCCGCTGCATCCAGCGCCTTCGGATGTGCCCACGGGGCATGGATTGCAGGCGTTTGCAGGGCGGCAAGCTCTGGCACCCAGCGGCGCACATACTCGCCATCGGGGTCAAAGTTTCCCGCCTGCGTGACCGGATTGAAGATGCGGAAGTATGGCTGCGCATCGGTGCCACTCCCCGCGCACCACTGCCACCCGCCATTGTTCGCAGCAATGTCGCCGTCAACGAGATGTCGCAAGAAGTGCGCCTCACCTTCACGCCAGTCGATCAGCAAATCTTTGGTCAAGAACGATGCGGTGATCATGCGCGCGCGATTGTGCATGAAACCGGTTGCTGCGAGTTGACGCATCCCTGCATCAACAACCGGGTAGCCAGTGGTGCCGCTCTTCCACGCCTCGAGTAGGCGCTGGTCGTCACTCCACTGGATTGCGTCGTAGCTTGGACGCCACGCGCTGCTCGCGGCATGCGGCGCGTGCCAGAGCACTTGTGTATAGAAGTCACGCCAGGCGATCTGGCTCACCCAGAGTCGTTCACCTGAGCGTTCACCCTCTTGCATCGGCGGCAGCGGGAGTTGTCGCGCAACAAGTTCGCGCGCGGAGAGGAGCCCAATATGCAGCGCCGCCGAGAGGCGGCTAGTTCCAGCGTTGTCGGCCAACGCGTTGCGCCGATCTGCATATTTATTAATTGATTTTTGCCACGCATCGGCGTATTTGCGCGCGGCTCGTTCACCTGGGGCAGGGAGTTGATCAATCTGCGCGGTTGGCAGCGCATGCGCATCAAGGAGCGTCCGATCAACGGTGGAAGTTGGAGTTGGTGTTGGTAGTGGTGGAAGCTTTTTCGGTGTCGGCAGCGGTGCGCTGGCGTCGACCTGTTCGAGCCATCGTCGGAAGTACGGGGTGTACACGCCGTACGGCGTGCCGCCGCCGGTGAGCAGCTCCTCTGGCTCAACCACCACGAGGCCGCGCTTCGCATGCAGTTGCACGCCGAGTGGTGTGAGCAGATCCGCAACGGCGTGATCGCGCTCTCGCGCGAACGGAGTGTGGTCGCGCGTCATGAAGAGATCAATGTCTCCAGTGCCGCCTGCAGCGCGCAGCTCGCTCATCATCAGTGGGAGTGCAGTAGCGGCTGGCCCCTGCAACTCAATGAGATCCGAGCCGATGGCGCGCAGGCTGGTGGCAAGCTCCGTGACGCTCTCGCGCAGGAACCAGGTGCGGTTGGCGCTCGACAACTTGCCAGTAATGAGTCCCGGCTCCCAGACGAAGATCGGCAGCAGGGGTGCGCCCCGCTCCTTGGCTGCTGCCACCGCCGCCACCAGTGCGGGGTGGTCGGCAAGGCGAAGGTCTCGGCGGAACCAAAGGATCACTGGGGGGTGTGGCATCGTCGGTAGATCATCGCACCTTACCCGCGCCGCGGGGCTCCCTCTCGGGGCGGTGAAGGGGTACGATCCCCCCGCCGTGCGTTGCCCGGCAGCATCCAAGCAACCGAGAGCGGGGGGCTATGCCTGCGAGCGTGATCGTCGGACTCCAGTGGGGCGACGAGGGGAAGGGGAAGACCACAGACTTCCTCGCCGAGCAGGTTTCGGCGGTCGTTCGCTATCAGGGTGGCGATAACGCCGGCCACACGATCGTCATCGGCGGCGACACCTTCAAGCTGCACCTGGTCCCCTCGGGCGTCCTCTATGGGCACATCACCCCGATCATCGGGCCAGGGGTGGTCGTCAACCCCGCCACGCTGATTCGGGAGTTTGATGGGCTGATCAGTCGTGGCATCGATATCTCGAAGGTGCGCGTCAGCCACGCAGCACACCTGATCCTGCCGTATCACGTGGCGCTCGACAAAGCCCGTGAGAGCGCGCTCGCTGGAGACAAGGTGGGCACCACCCAGCGTGGCATCGGACCTGCCTATGAGGATCGCGCCGCTCGACTCGGCCTCCGAGTCGAAGACCTCCTCGATCCAGCCTCGACGGCAACACGACTGGCGCGCGCCATTCCTGAGAAGCGCGCCCTCCTGACTGCGCTTGGTGCCACCGACTATGCCGACGCGGTTGACGCCGACGCGATTGCCGCGCTCATCGCTACCTGGGGCGAGCGACTCCGACCACACATCGCCGACACAAATGACCTGGTCCAGCGTGCCTATGCCCGCAAGGAGCACCTCCTCTTCGAAGGCGCACAGGGGGCGATGCTCGACCTCGATCACGGCTCCTACCCGTTCGTCACCTCCTCACATCCGATCGCCGGCGGCGCCACCACTGGTGGCGGCATCGCTCCGCTCCAGATTGATGAGGTGATGGGCGTCATGAAGGCATACGCCACACGTGTCGGGTCTGGCCCATTCGTCACCGAACTCACCGACGCGATCGGTGAGCGCATCGCCGTCACTGGCCATGAGGTTGGCACGACCACCGGTCGCCGCCGCCGCGTCGGATGGAACGATGCCGTTCCACTCCGCTACGCCGTTGAGTTGAATGGCGTCTCGAGCATCATGTTGAACAAGCTTGACGTGCTCTCGGGCATTCCTGAGATTCTGCTCTGCGTTGCGTATGAGATCGACGGCAAGCGCGTTGAG
>JAPLHR010000098.1 GCA_026389535.1 Chloroflexota bacterium | reverse complement strand
GGCATCAACGGGCACGGGGCGGCGAGTGAGCGCACGGCGCAACCCCTCAAGGAGTTTCTGGGAGTCGTACTCCTGCCGTTCGCCGGAGCGCTTGATGACGTAGAGCTTGGCGAGTTCGGCGCGCTCGTAGGTGGTGACGCGGGTGCCGCAAATGCGGCAGGCGCGACGGCGACGAATGACGGAGCCGTCATCAAGGTCGCGCGAATCGACGACGCGCGTATCTGGCTCCTTGCACGATGGGCAACGCACCCTCGCTCCTCCTCACCCTCGCGCAGCTATGCGCGGAACCACCGCAGGTTGCGGTCTCTGGGAGAGTCTACACACGATCTTGTGTGCGAAGCCGCGTCGCGGGGGCTAGGAGCGGTCGCGCTCTCCGATTGCGTCGCTGGCGTGCTCAAGCACGGGGAGCAGAATGGCCAGTCCGTCGCGCACCGCACCACTGCCGCCAGGGAGATTCACGATGAGGGTCCCCTTCGCCACGCCCGCAAGGCCGCGGGAGAGGATTGCCGCAGGGGTCTGGGAGCGCCCCAGCATGCGAATGGCGTCAGGGATCCCTGGAATCAGCCGCTCGAGGAGCGGCGCGGTTGCGTCTGGGGTGACATCGCGCGAGCTCAACCCCGTTCCGCCAGCGGTCAAGATGACGTCGACGGTGCCGATGTACTGCTCCAGCACGGCGCGGATGGCATCAAGCTCGTCGGGGGCCTGTGCTCGCTGCACCTCCCAGCCATGGGCGACAAGAGCGGCAGCGGCGAGGGTGCCCGCCTTATCTTCACGCTCACCGGCGTGAATCGAGTCGCTGACCGTGAGCACCAGAATTGATCGCGGCGTATCACTCATCTGCGCATACTACTGCTACGCGGCACCAACGAGGCTGCGAATGATCAGCATCGCGGCCCCCGCACCGAGGAAGAGGTTCAGCAACATGAATCGGCGCCAGGCTGCACGTGCCGCTTGGTGCGTTGGGCGGCCTGCAACTAGCGGCAGAAGCGAGAGGATACTTGCCAGCGGCAGAGTCGCCGCAATCCGCTGTAGCGGTTCGCCTTGCATGAAAAGAAGGAGCCCCGCCACGGCGTAGAGCGCGATGGCGAACCACCCGCCGCCGCGAACGCCAAGAAGCGTTCCGACCGTTGCGATCCGGCTCCGTCGATCCGCATCAACATCCTGCAGCGCTCCCACCACATGGCTCCCCATGTTCCAGAAGAAGAAGGCCGCCAGCGGCGCAACCCAGGACTGCTGAAACGCACCGCCGAGTGCGAGACCGGCAACTGCAGGGATTACGAAGTGCGTGGCAGAGATCGCCGCATCCAAGATCGGGACAGCACGAGCGCGGACGAACCACGGCGCGCTGTACGCCGTGGCAACGGCGATACCGAGTAGGCACCACATTGGAACCGTAGCGGTGCCCGTCAGCAGGAAGAGCGCACCCGTGAACGCAGCGAGAAGAAGAAGCAGCCGCAGCGTTGGCAGATCGCCGTTCTGCAGCAGCGCACCCTCAGCGCCACCCTTGCGCGGATTCTTTCGATCAGTTGCAAGGTCATAGAGATCGTTGATCCCATAGAGATAGAGGTTGTAGGCAACGCCCCACCAGATCACGAGCGGCAAGAACCATGCGCCAACCGCCTCCCCCGCTCCGGCTGCGAGCGCACCTCCCGCAAATGGGAGCGCGGTGTTGATCCACGAAACTGGGCGAGAGGCCAGCAGCAACCGCCACCAACGACCCTTCGCTGCACGTGCTGATGCTGTGAGCCGCACAGCAAAGAGCACAAACGCTGCTGCATAGAGGATGTCTTCGACCGGCGCGTAGCCCAGCATCACCCCAGAGCGTGGCGCGCTGGAATAGTGAAAGAGCCCCGCCGCACACATGATGTTGTCAAACACCAGCGTCAGCCCGAGGAAGATTGCGACGCTCCAACGGCTTGCCTGGCTGCGAGCAAGGAGCGGCGCTGCGAGGAGTAGTGCCCCAGCCGCAAGCCCTGCAGTTGCCGCAGTGTATTCGCCGCCAATGTTTGCAAGCAGCGCCCCAGTACCGACAGTGATCCCAATCAGGATTGCCGCCCCAGCTCTTCGCGCTGAGAGTTCCCCCTCTCGCCTCCCTTCGCGCGATTTCCTGGCGCTCATCAGCACGACAACAAGTGCTGCGAGCGCCGCAAGGAGCGCGACCTCTTCAATGGGGAGCCCTGCATCAAGCGCGCCCCGCCCAGGAAGCATCAGCAGCGTTGACGAGAGGGGCGTTGCAAACCAGCCGCGCCAGATGCCAACCGCATCGACAAGGAGGAAGACCACGGTGGTGACGACCGTTACGGGCAACAGCACCTGTCGCGACACTGGCAGAGAGAACCGTTTGACCAGGCCGTGCACCCCGATCGCCGATAGCCCGATAACCGCGAGATAGATCGCGCCCATCACCGTGTGCGTGCCGTCATGCGATACGAAACGAATGAACCCAACGCGAGCACCAGGCAGAAGAGCATCGCCGCCAGAACCCAGAAGTCCTGCGGATACAACTGCACGAGCCGATCTGTGGCGGGATTGAAGGTCCACGTGCCAGCAGCAAAAAAGAGCCCGTGGAAGAAGGCGAACGTGGCATCGAAGGCCAGCGCGAAGGCGGCAGCGGCCAGAAGTGCCCCGCCAACGATGAGCGCCGCCCCGTCGCGAATGGCCACGCGCAACCAGGCGCGGCGGCGCAACCGAGCAGCGGTCAAGACGAGGAGTCCGCCGAGCCCAGCAACCAGGACGGCCCGGAGGAGCGCGCCAACATCGGCAAGGTGGGAGCGCTCTCCCGCCGAGAGGAGTGGCTCATCACCAAGCGGGGCATCAAAGGCCCCGTCCGTGAGGAGATCCCCCACCAGAGCATCTGAAAGGGCCTCCGCGACCCTCGGCTCCACCCCGAGCACCGTATGGGCGTCGCTCACCGACAGGAGGGAGTGCACAACTGGGGGCGTAAGGAAGATGGCTGTCGTTGCGCCAATGGCCAGGGCCGCAGCGGCGAGGGCGAGGAGCGACCGCCGCAAGAGGCGGCGGAGCGACTTCACGCGTCGGCGAGGACCTGCCCCTGCTCCCACCACGAACGGAGGGAGAGCGGGTCAGGGAGTGGGAGGCCAAGTGTCTGTGCGGTTG
>JAPLHR010000084.1 GCA_026389535.1 Chloroflexota bacterium | reverse complement strand
CTTCACGGGCTTGGTGCGCGGCAGCGACTGCTGCTGGGCGCGGCTCT
This sequence comes from Chloroflexota bacterium, assembly GCA_026389535.1. Lineage (GTDB taxonomy): Bacteria > Chloroflexota > Limnocylindria > Limnocylindrales > Limnocylindraceae > Limnocylindrus. The sequence goes on along the minus strand of JAPLHR010000084.1, from coordinate 2,459 downwards.
CGATCTGAAAGACGCCAATGGTGTCGGCGGCGCCAATGGCGCGCCAGACCTCGGGAGTCTCCTCGGGGAGGGCGTCGAGGTTGGGGCGGGCGCCCAGGTCGCGCTCAATGAGATCAAGTGCGTCGGTAATGGCGGTGAGGATGCCCAGGCCGAGCAGGTCGAGCTTCACCAGTTTCAACGCCTCGATGTCGTGCTTGTCGAACTGCAGAACGGCACGTTGCCCATCACTGGAGCGCTCCACGGGGGCGAGCTCGTCGAGCGGCTCGGCGGTGGCGACCACGCCCCCCGGGTGCAGCGAGCGGTGGCGGGGGAGCCCATCGATCTCGGCACAGATGCGCAGCCAGCGACTCCAGGCACCCTCGCCGCTGCCAGCCGCAAGGAGGCGACCCCACCGCGAATCCGCGGCAAGGTCGGCACCAATCTGCGCCGGGTCGCCCGTCTCTAGCCGACGCGCCGCCTCGTCGACCAACTCTTGCGGCAGGCCGAGCGCCAACCCCACGTCGCGCGCCGCCGACCGCGCGCGATAGGTAATGAAGGTGCAGACCATCGCCACGTGCCGCGGCCCGAATCGATCAAGCACCGCATTGATCACCTCGTCGCGTCGGTCCGAGGCGAAGTCCACATCGACATCGGGATACGACTCACGCCCCTCATTCAGGAAGCGCTCAAAGATCAGGTTGTGCCGAATCGGGTCGACGCGCGTAATGCCGAGCAGATACGCAATCACCGAATCACCCGCACTGCCACGACCCTGTGCCGCAATGCCGTCGCGATGCGCACCGCGCACAATGTCGGCGCAGAGCAGAAAGAATTCGGCGAGCCCCGTGCGCTCGATCGCCGCGAGCTCGTTCGCAATGCGGCGCGCCAACTCATCGCCACCATCCGGGTAGCGGCCGGGCACCCCCGCCCACACCTGTCGCGCCAACTCCTGGTCGGCACTCACCCCCGCGGGTAGATCAATGCCCGCAAATCGCACTCGCGCAAAGTCGAGATGCAGATCGGCACGCGACGCAATCTCACACGTTTGTGCAACCGCCGCAGCCCACGACGGCTGCATCGCCAACACCTCAACACCAGAGCGCAGATGCGCATCGGCGGCGGCGAATCGCAGCGGGCCGAGCCGCTCAATGGCAACACCGTGCCGAATCGCGGTAACGGTGTCGAGCAGTTCGCGTTCGCTCGCCGCAGCACAGCGCGGCGCGGCACTCGCCAACAGCGGCAACCCGCACGCGGTGGCAAGGTCGATGGTTTCGGCGAGCAACCAGGCGCCGCCAGGGAGCTGTTGGTCGACGAGCTGCAGGTGCAACGACCCACCGAAGGCTGCGAGTCGCTCGGCGGCGGCGCGCGCGCCGGCACGGTCGCCCGTGGCCAGGCGGCGGCTGATCTCACTCTCAACAAAGGGAGAGACCACCAGCAGCGACCCCGGCCGCTCGGCGCAGTGTTCGGCCAGGAGCGCGTGGGTGAGGCGCGTCACCCCTTTACTGGCGGCGAGGTTGGAGCGGCTCAGGAGGCGCGCCAGGGAGCGATACCCCGCCTCGTTCGTGGCGAGCAGCGCCAGGCGCGGACCGAGCTCGGCATCGGCCACCCCGCGCCGTTCGGCGTGCGGCACGAGCTCAGTAAGAAGGCGCCGCTGGCGCTCGGGGAGTGGCCGATCGGGGCGCCCATCGACCGCACCAGAATCAGAACGCGCACCACCCGCACGCGGTAGCGGCAGCACTATGCCATCGCGATCGGGAACAGCAGGGTCGGCCATCTCAAACTCCACGCCGAGCAGCGCTGGCAACGAAACCGCTTCGGCGGCGCGCACGAAGCGCACCGCGCCAGAGAGTGAGCCTTCATCGACGAGCGCGAGTCCGCTCAGCCCGAGCGCAACCCCCTGCGCCACCAACTGCTCGGGCGTGGTGGTCGCGCGCAGAAAGCTAAAGGCCGAACGCGCATGCAGTTCGGCAAACGGGACCAGCGGAATCGGACGCGGCGCATCAGTCAAAGATGCGCTCAAGGAACCAGTCTCCCGATAGCAGGTCATGAAAGATCAGGATGATCCACGTCGGCCCAACGACTTTCATGTATGCGCGATCAATGGGATTCGCCAACCAGCGCTCACTGACCCGCCACTCCTCTACGACCGAGACGTGATCAAAGTGTCGATCAAGGCGAACGATCTGTGGGCGGCCGGAACTATCGAGCGTCACGTCGATGCGCTTCGGCGGGCGCAGCACGCGCGTCACTCCTGCACCTCGGGGTGTGCGCGTCGCCAGGTGACACGGCGTTCGCTGCGCGCATCGTCGCCATCTACCACGTCGCCCTGCAGGACACGGTCGGCGCCAAAGCGCACGGCGATCGCGGCGGTGCTCCAGGCGAGTCGATCCACGCGCGGCGAGCGCGCGCCAAGGAGCGTGAGTTGATCGCCCGTGGCGGGGAGCACCCCGTCGAAGCGCAGCTGGGCACTCACCACGCCG
>JAPLHR010000054.1 GCA_026389535.1 Chloroflexota bacterium | reverse complement strand
GCCGTTGGCGATGCCGAGGTGGTGGTCGCCGGCGGCGTCGAGAGCATGAGCCGCGCACCACTCGTCACCCTGAAGCCTGAGAGCGGCCTTGAGCGCGGCAATCGTGAGCTCGTCGACACCACCATCGGTTGGCGCTTCGTGAATCCGCGACTCCATGCCAAGTATCCGGCGATCTCGCTCGGTGAAACGGCGGAGCGGGTTGCCGATCAGTGGCACGTTTCGCGCGAGGCGCAAGACGAACTCGCCCTCGCATCGCAGCAGCGGGCCGCAGCTGCCGCCGCGAGCGGCATCTTTGCAGAAGAGATCGTGCCCGTCTCCATCCCACAGCGCTCCGGCGCGCCGATCGTTGTTGATCGCGATGAGCATCCGCGACCCGATAGCAGCGCCGCCGCACTCGCAAAGCTGAAGCCCGCCTTCGCCGCCGATGGCACCGTGACCGCAGGGAACGCCTCAGGCATTAATGATGGCGCTGCCGCACTCCTCGTTGTGGAGTCGGAGCGCGCGCGAGCCCTCGGCTTGAAGCCGTACGCGCGCATCGTTGCAACGGCGGTTGCCGGTGTGGATCCGTCGGTGATGGGCGCGGGCCCGATCCCAGCGATTCGCAAACTGCTCGAGCGCACCGGGCTCACCGTCGCCGACATCGACCGCGTGGAGCTCAATGAGGCGTTCGCCAGCCAGGCGGTCGCCTGTATCACCGAGCTTGGGCTCGACCCGGCAAAGACCAATGTGCACGGCGGCGCGATCGCCCTCGGGCACCCCCTCGGCGCCTCTGGGGCCAGAATGGCCACAACCCTGGTCCGCGAGCTGCGCCGCAGCAGCGGTCGCTACGGGATCGCCGCCATGTGCGTGGGGGTAGGCCAGGGGATCGCCATGCTGGTGGAGCGCGTAGAGGCGTAGGCACGCTAGAATCTAGCTCGGAGTAGCGGCAGATGCCGAAGGAGGAGCGATGTTGAACCAGGAGCCACAGGTCGCCAACGAGGCGCCGGCCGGGGCACCCGTTCTCGCCCTTACCGACACCGCCGCCGCCAAGGTTGTTGAGCTCGCCAAGGGCGAGACGAACCCACTGATCGGCCTGCGCGTCTATATCGTTTCGGGCGGCTGCAGCGGCTATCGCTACGGCATGATGCTCGACGATGTTGAGAACCCAGGCGACAGCGTCTTCATGGCGAATGGCGTGCGCGTCTACGTTGATGAGAAGGCCGTGCCACTGATTCAGGGCTCAACCGTTGACTACGTTGACGCGATGATGGGCGCCGGCTTCGTCGTGGAGAATCCGAACTCTGTTGGCGGCTGCGGCTGCGGCTCCAGCTTCCGCACGGCGGATTCGGCGGGACAGGCCTCGGCCTGCAGCCACTGACCTGGAGCAGAACGGCGACGCGCCGAAACTGATCCCGCTCTTCCCGCTACAACTCGTTCTCTTCCCTGGCGTTGCCCTACCGCTGCATATCTTTGAACCGCGCTATCGACTGATGGTGAAGCGCTGCCTTGAGCTCAACCAGCCGTTCGGAGTGATTCGTTCCGGAAACGACGGCCTCTCTGAGATCGGCACCCTCGCCGAGATTCGCGAGGCGACGCGCTACATCGATGGGCGCTGGGACATCGTGGGGCTCGGCACGCAGCGCTTCCGCGTTACGAACTTTGATCGCAGTGCCCCATACCTACAGGCCGAGGTCGAACTCCTCGACGAGGCGGTGGGCGAATCGGCTGAGCGCGTGCGCGCCACTGCGGAGCGTGTCTCCGATCTCTTCATCGACTATCTCGAGCTGCTGCGCGGCGTTGACGAGCACGACCACGACCATGATGACGACGATGAAGAGGAGGAGGGCGAATACATTGAGGACGATGGGGTAACCCCCGAAGCCATTGACGACGCGCTGGAAGAGGAGCAGGGTGCGGCGCTCAGCCAAGAGGTGGTCTCTGAGATCGAGCGTCTCCTTGTGGCGTCAAACACTGCAGTTGGGCCGACCAAGATCACCGAATACAACACTGGCGATGACGAGTCTCCCGACGACGAGGGTGACCCTGATGGCGAACTACTTGCTACGGCCATCGATCGACTCTCAGGGAGCGACGATCCGGTCGGCCTCTCGCACGTGGTTGGCGGTGTTGTGCAGCTGAGCCTTGAGCAGCGCCAAGCGCTCCTCGAAGCCCCTGATGCGCTGGCACGCCTCACCCTGCTCGCCGCACATCTTGATCGCGAGAATCTGCTCCTCGCCGAGGGGATTCGACCGTGGCAGGCCGACCCCACGGCACTTTCAGAACGCCGCAACTAAGTAGCCCGAGCAGTGGATACGATGCGCGCATGAGCCCAACCCGCCGCATGTGGATCGACACCGATACCGCCTCTGACGACGTCGTCGCGATCGTGATGGCGCTCAAGCATCCGAACACCGAAGTCGTCGGCATGTCAATCGTGATCGGCAACGTTCCGGTGGAGCTCGGCGTGCAGAACGCCCTCTACACGGCTGAACTGTGCGGCAAGAGCATTCCCGTACATGCTGGTGCTGAGATGCCGCTCGTGCGGGCGTTTGCCACGGCGCAGCATGTACACGGCGCCGACGGCATGGGTGACATCGGCCTGCCGCTGAAGGGCCGCACTGCAACAAGTAACGATGCGGTGCACGCGATGATCGACGCCTTCCGCAAAGAGCCAGGCGAGCTAGAGCTCGTTGCACTTGGGCCGCTCACGAATCTCGCCCTCGCCATTCGCATTGAGCCAAAGTTCGCTAGCTGGGTGAAGCGCTGCGTGATCATGGGTGGCACCGGTGTGCTCCCAGGCAACGTCACGCCACTCGCCGAATTCAACTGGTGGGTCGACCCCGAGGCGGTACACATCGTCTTAGAGTCCGGCATGAAGGTGGAGATGGTCGGCTGGGATGTCTCCGTGGCCGACGCCGTCATTGACGATGCGCTTGCCGCTGAGTTGCGCGCGCTCGGGCCGCTCGGCCAGTACAGCATCGACATTCAGCGCGCCTTGCGAAAGTTCTGCGAAGAGTCATCAAAGCTGAAGGGCTTTGACTGGCCAGATCCAATCGCCATGGCGGTGGCGCTTGAGCCCGACATCGCGACCAGCGAAGCGCACCTTCGT
>JAPLHR010000031.1 GCA_026389535.1 Chloroflexota bacterium | reverse complement strand
GGTCTGCCCTGCGCGTTCGGGGAGGCTTCGGAGCGGTGAATCGAAGCGATCGAACGTCTCTCCCTCAACGCCCAGGATGCGATCACCTGGGAGCAGGCCAGCGGCCGCCGCTGGGGAGCCTGGCTGAACGTCGGCGAGGAGGATGCTGGCACGCTCAGCAAGTGGCCCAGAGAGGACGAACATCAGCAGGAAGGCAACCACGATGTTCATGGCGACCCCCGCAACCATCACCAGCACCTTCGAGGTCAGGGTGGCTCGCTCCCAGCCTGCAGGGTCGGTATCACCCTCTTCGCTGCCAGCCATGCGCACAAAGCCACCGAGCGGGAGGGCATTAATGGTGAGCTCCGTGCGCCGACCGCGTAGCAGCGTGAAGAGGCGTGGCGGGAACCCGATGCCAAACTCCGGAACGTCGATGCCGCGGAGTCGCGCAACGATGAGGTGGCCCAGCTCATGCACGACGATGAGCGGCACCACGAGGAGCACGAATGCGAGCACAGGTCCGGCGATGCCGGTCAGAATCTCCATCAGGCGGCCCCACTCCAGCGCTCTGCGAACAGCGTCACCTCTTCATGCAGTGCGATTACCTCAGAGATGCTCGCTGGGGCTGAGCGAACACCAAACCGCTCCACCGCATCGCGGAGCAGCTGCGGGATGCCACCCAGCGGGAACTCGCCGGCCAGGAAGCGTGTAACCGCGACACCGTCGGCAGCGATCAGCGCGCCTGGAGCGGCACCACCGGCTTGACCAGCCTCCAATGCAATCGCCAGGCCCGGGAAGCGCACAAGGTCGGGCGCGGTGAACGTGAGTGATCCGTGCGATACGAGGTCTACGTTCGGGATTGTCGAAGCCATACGCATAGGATAGCCGAGGGCAAAACCGATCGGCCCGCGCATATCCGGGCTCCCCATCTGCGCCTTTGTTGATCCGTCAACGAACTCCACGAGACCGTGCACGACGCTCTGCGGGTGCACCACGATCTTGATCTGCGACATGGGCACAGAGAAGAGCCGGTGCGCCTCGATCGCCTCAAGGCCCTTGTTCACCAGGGTCGCTGAATCGATGGTGATCTTCGCCCCCATGCTCCAGGTTGGGTGCTTGAGCGCCGTCGCTGGAGTTGCCGCGGCAATCTCGGCGGCGGTCGATTCACGAAACGGTCCACCACTCGCCGTCAGCCAGAGTGATCGAACGCGATCGAGCGATTCGCCAGCGAGGCACTGCCAGAGCGCCGAGTGTTCTGAGTCGACCGGGCGAAGACGCTCCAGGACATCGCTCCCCTTGCGCTCTGCGGCTGTGCGAGCGGCGCGCATCACCACATCACCTCCGGCAACGATCGTCTCTTTATTCGCGATCGCCACCGCCACACCCGCCTCAAGAGCGGCGACGGTTGCGGCAAGGCCGACAACACCAGTCGTGGCGATTAGGGCAACATCTGGCGCGGTATCAAGGACGATGGCCCGCAGATCATCCGCACTGCCGCCGACGAGGCTGCGCGCCTGCGGATTGGCCGTAGCTAGAGCATCATGCTGCTCACCACCGCGGCCTGATGCCAGAGCAACGAGTTCAAACTCCTCGGGGTGCTGCGCAATAACTTCGGCAGCTTGCAGGCCGATCGAGCCGCTTGCACCGAGCAGTGCGACGCGGATGCGGCTCACCTTAGGCTCGCAGTAGCAGCGCGGCGATGAGCGTCACTGGCGCCGCGAGCAGCAGGCTATCGATGCGATCCAGAACGCCGCCATGTCCGGGGATCAGATTCGATGCACTCTCGGCGCCTGCAACACGCTTGAAGAGCGACTCAAGGAGGTCACCCGCCTCAGCGGCAGTGGCAATGATCAGACCCCAGACCAGCCCCCAGAGCGGGCGCGCCTCTTCGGGGGTGCCGAGTGTGAAGAGCGGCCCAGCGATCAGCGCACCAACGAGTCCCGCAGCAAGAATGCCGCCGATGAAGCCCTCGAGGCTCTTGCGCGGCGAGAGGACCGGCGCTAACTTCCGTCGACCGATCGTGCGCCCAACGAGGTAAGCGGCGCTATCTGCCGTCCAGACAATCGCCAGGAGCCACACGATCCAACGTGCCGGCGCGCCTCGATCAAGTGGGTCGAGCGACGCGAGAAGTGGGAGCAGCGTCAACGGGCTCATCCAGATCACGGCAGCCATCGTTCCAAGAAGTAGTCGCAGCTCAGGTTCCAACTTCTTCTCTGTTGCGCGCACCGCTCGACGGATCACCGTTCCTACGAAGATCAGGAGTGCTGAGATGGTCAACACTCCACCTAGTACCGGTGAGATGGCGGTGAAGAGCGGGCTGACCAAGATGACGGTGATCCAGAATGCGGAAGCACCACCAAGCACCTTGGTGAGGATTCGAGCCGCTTCTCGTGCAGCGAGGCCGATGAGGAGAACGGTTACCCCGAGTGTGCCTGCTGGCGGGAAGAGCGCAACGGCGGCGACGGGAAGGATCAAGAGCGAGCCGATCACCCGCTGGGTCAACGCCCCGCTGCTCATCGCCCGAACCGCCGGATGCGCTGGGCATAGGCCGCGATCGCCGCATCAAGATCCGCAGCGCCAAAATCTGGCCAGAGTGTTGCCGTCGTCACGATCTCCGCGTAGGCGCTCTGCCACAACAGGAAATTCGAGAGGCGCTCCTCCCCGCCCGTGCGGATGACGAGATCAGGGTCTGGTGTGCCGACGGTGTAGAGGGCGTCTGCGATCGTGCGCTCATCGATGCTCTCAGGGGAGAGGCCAGCGGTCACAATCGTGCGAATGGCATCAACAATCTCGGTGCGGCTACCGTAGTTAAAAGCGACAGCCAACTGGAGCTTTGTGCCACCTACCGTCTTTGCACACGCAGCCGCAATGCGCTCCTGCGCCTGATCTGGCAGCTCGGCGAGTCGACCGAGAAAACGAACGGCCACCCCCTGCGCAAGCAGCTCGGGGGTCTCGTCATCGATCACCTTCGCCAGGAGATTGAAGAGCTGCGCTACCTCCTTGTCGCTGCGGGCCCAGTTCTCGCGGCTGAAGGCGTAGACGGTTAGGTGTGGGATGCCGATCTGCACTGCGTGCTTGAGGACGGTGCGCAACGCCTCTGTGCCGGCGACGTGCCCTTCGAGTTCATCGAGGTTCCGACCGCGTGCCCAGCGCCGATTCCCGTCCATGATGATGGCGACATGGCTCGGCCCGCCTTCGGGCGGTGGGGTGCTGTGCACCAGCGGCTGCGCGTCAGCAGGTCGCCGAATTGCGGCGTCGGTCACCCTTCGAGAACCTCGCGCTCCTTCGCAGCGGTCAGCTTGTCGATCTCAGCAATCTTTCCATCGGTCAGCTTCTGGAGCGCCTCGAGCTGGCGGCGGGCATCATCCTCGCCGATCTCCTTGGCCTTCTCCGCCTTCTTGACCGCCTCTTGCTCGTCACGTCGAACATTGCGGATCTCAACGCGCGCCTCTTCGGCCCGCTTCCCCATCTGCTTTACGAGGTCCTTGCGGCGCTCCTCTGTCATTGCAGGAACGCGGAGGCGGATAACTCCACCGTCTACCGCAGGGGTCATGCCGAGCTGGGCGTTGTTGAGTGCCTTCTCAATGGCGGGGATCGCCGACCTATCCCACGGCTGAATCACCAGTAGGGTGTTCTCTGGGACGCTGATCCCGGCCATCTGGTTGAGTGGCGTAATCGCGCCGTAGTGCTCAACGGTGACGCGCTCAACGAGCGACGCACTGGCACGCCCTGTGCGGAAGCCGCCCAGATCCTTGCCGAAGGCTTCGACCGCCTTGGTCATGCGCTCAGCTGCCGTGCCGCTCATCGCGTACCCCCTTTGCTGATCAGGGTGCCAATCTTCTCGCCGCGCACCGCCTTCAGAATATTCTCGTGGGCGTCAAGGTCAAAGACCACGATCGGTAGGTCATTCTCCATGCAGAGCGAGACGGCGGCGGCGTCAAGGACGCGGAGCCCATCGACTAGCACCTGCCCGTAGGTGATCGCTGGATACCGCTTTGCATCGGGATACTTGACCGGATCCTTGTCGTAGACGCCGTCGACCTTGGTGGCCTTCAGCACGACCTCAGCGCCAATCTCCACCGCGCGCAGCGCTGCAGCCGTGTCGGTGGTGAAGTACGGGTTCCCCGTGCCCGCCACAAAGATAACCACGCGCCCCTTCTCGAGGTGCCGCACGGCGCGTCGGCGAATGTATGGCTCGGCGACCTCATTCATGTCGATAGCCGTCATCACTCGCGTTGGCACCCCTGCGCGCTCAAGTGCGTCTTGGAGGGCGAGACCATTCATCGCCGTAGCGAGCATGCCGATGTAGTCGGCGGTGGCGCGATCCATGCCAGTAGCGGTTGCTGCAGCCATGCCACGGAAGATGTTTCCGCCGCCAACCACGATGCCAACCTGCACACCGAGCGCCGTCACTGCCTTCACCTGTTCGGCAACGAATGCCACGACCTCAGGATCAACACCGTACTCAAGCTTCCCGAGGAGTGCCTCCCCGGAGAGCTTCAGCAGAATTCGCTGATAGCGTGTGGTTTCGGTCATGCCGCCTCCACCGCCCCAATCATGTGGGGCCTACAGCTCCTCGCCGAGTGCGTAGCGCACGAAG
>JAPLHR010000101.1 GCA_026389535.1 Chloroflexota bacterium | reverse complement strand
CTTCAGGCAGGAGCGACCCTCCTCTACGGCAAGGAGGTCTCCAAGACCGTTCGTCATCAGTTCACCCAGGCGCTGAAGTGGTGGCGTTGGCGGGGGGCCGGCGATCGGTGCAACCTCGCGGCAGCTCACGACGCCAGTTTCGTCCTCTGCCCACATCATGCCGATCCACCAGCCGTCGGGCATCGTTGTCGGGGTGCTCATTCCGGTGTGCACTGTGGCCTCGGGTCGCCCTTCGAGGAGGATCGGCTTCACCTTCAGGTAGCTCGCCCCCGGTGAGGGAAGGCGCTCAGGGCTGCTTGTCACTCCCACTCAATCGTGGCGGGTGGCTTAGAGGTGACGTCGTACACGACACGCGTCACGCCAGGCACCTCATTAACGATACGCGCAGAGATCCGCTCAATCAGGTCGTATGGGAGCCGCGCCCAATCCGCGGTCATTCCGTCTTCACTAGTCACTGCACGCATCGCGAGCACATTGCCGTAGGTGCGGCCGTCGCCCATCACGCCAACCGAGCGCATTGGTGTGAGCACGGCGAATGACTGCCAGATGCTGCGGTAGAGTCCGGCCTTCTTGATCTCGTCGACCACGATCCAATCTGCCTCGCGTAGCGTGTCGAGTCGCTCCTTCGTCACGTCGCCAAGGATGCGGATCGCAAGGCCGGGGCCAGGGAACGGTTGTCGCAGCACAACCGACTCGGGGAGGCCGAGCTCAAGGCCAACCGCGCGGACTTCATCCTTAAAGAGAGCGCGCAACGGCTCAACAAGCTTGAACTTCAAGTCATCAGGGAGGCCGCCAACATTGTGGTGCGTCTTGATCTTCTGGGCGGCTTTGGTCTCTTTGGAGGTTGACTCAATCACATCTGGATAGAGGGTCCCCTGTGCCAAGAACGTGAAGTTACCGAGCTTCGTGGACTCCTCTTCAAAGACGCGAATAAACTCGCGACCGATGATCTTGCGCTTCTCTTCTGGATCTTCGACACCGCTCAGTGCGCTCAGGAAGCGCTCCTCCGCATCAACCATGTGGATGGTCATGCCCAGGGTGTTGGCGAAGACCTCACGAAGGAGATCCGACTCGCGCTTGCGCATCAGACCGTGATCAACGTAAACGCAGACGAGGCGATCACCGATCGCGCGATGGATGAGAGCTGCGGCAACGGCGGAGTCGACCCCGCCCGAGAGGGCGCAGAGGACGCGATCGGTGGGGCCCACCTGCGCGGCGATGGCGGCGATGGCATCTTCGGCAACGCGCCCAGGGGTCCAGCTAGCCGGCGCCTTGGCAATGTCGTAGACGAAGTTGCGCAGCAACCGCTTCCCACCAGGCGTGTGCACCACCTCGGGATGGAACTGGATCCCCCAGAGATTTCGCGTGACGTCGGCGAGGGCTGCAAACGGGGTGGAGTCGGTCTCGGCGATCGGCGCGAAACCAGTTGGGGCCTTCGTGATGGAGTCACCGTGGCTCATCCAGACGCGTGCGCTCCCACCGCCGCCCGCAACGCCAGCCAGCAGCAGATTCGACTGGTCGCCGATGCGAATGTCGGCGGGGCCATATTCGCGATGTGCTGAAGGACCAACCTCACCGCCGAGCTGCTGTGCCATCAGCTGTACGCCGTAGCAGATGCCCAAGATCGGCAGGCCGCTCTCCCACAGAGCTGGGTCTGGCTTAGGGCCGTCGGCGTCGTACACGGAGCTCGGGCTGCCGCTCAAGATGATGCCGGCGGGCTTGCGCGCAACGATCTCGCTCAGTGGGGTATCAAAGGCGATCAGTTCGGAGTGCACGTTCAACTCTCGCACACGGCGCGCGATGAGCTGCGCAAACTGACTGCCGAAATCGAGCACGAGGATGCCCCCCTGCGTTGGGGTCACGGCGCCGTTAGCGCCCACGCTGCCAGCTCTTCCCTTCGGTCGCTGCGGCCGGGGCGCGATGGCCCGTGCAGGATCTGCTTCATGCTCCCGACCGTGCCAACGTTGATTCGTGTGCCGCGTGGGAGTGTTGGTGACGGCGCCGCCATTCCCCAGTTGAATCCACCACCAGGGGCCTCACTGCCACGAGCGAGCGGCGTGCCGATCATCACAGCGTCGGCACCAACGGCGAGCGCCTTGGCGATCTCGCCTCCCTTACGAATACCGCCATCTGCGACCACGGGCACATAGCGACCGGTGGCGGCGAAGAAGGCGTCGCGGGCGGCGGCAACGTCGCTCACGGCGGTCACCTGCGGCACGCCGATTCCAAGAACCTCACGCGTGGTGCAGGCGTTCCCTGGTCCCACGCCGACAAAGATGGCGGCCGCCCCCTGCTCCATCAGGGCGTATGCGGCTTCGGCATTGGTGGTGTTACCGATCGCCACCGGCATGCCGGCACGCTTCACAAAATCAGAGAGCTCAAGCGGCGCATAGCCCGAGGCAATGTGTCGCGCAGATGAGACCTGGCTTTGAATGAGCAGCAGGTCGACATCGGCGCCAATCAGTGCGTCGGCATACTTGCCGACCGCTTGTGGTGTTGCCGCGATCGCAACGGGTGCACCGGCGGCGCGCATCTCGGCGATGCGGCGGGCGATCAACTCTGGGCGAATCGGCGCGGCGTAGAGTTCAGCAAAGGTGGCCTGCACCTTATCGGCGGCCGCCGCAATGATGGTGGCGTACTGGGCGGCGGGGTCTTCGTAGCGAAACCAGAGTCCTTCAAGATTGATAAAGGCGAGCGAGCCGAGCCCGCGAAGTAGCCCCGCCGTCGTTGGCGAGACAACTGCATCCATCGCCGACGCAATGATCGGCTCGCTGAGTGGGATTCCGCAAAACTCTTGCGTTAGGTCGACGTCGGCGGGATCAATGGTGTCGGTGCCAGGGGCGAGCGAGATGTCGTCGAACCCGAATGCGGGTCGCAGGGTGTCGATCTTGGAGATGAAGGGGCCACTCATTGACGAAGTGTAGCGAGGCCAACGGCGGAGGCGATCTCATCGGCGAGCTCACCCTTCGGGCGGCGCGCGTCAAAGGTGCGCCAACGTGCAGGCTCCGCGGCGGCGAGCGCGCGGAAGCCGTCGGCGACACGCGCATGGAAGGCGGCGTCGAACCCCTCTTCAAAGCGCGTGCGCCCATCACCCGACTTGCGGGCGAGCCCCTCCACGGCGGGAAGGTCCAAGAGCACGGTGAGGTCTGGGGTCAACCCTGCAGTGGCAAAGCTGATCGCCGCCCGCAACTCGTCAAGCGGGAGTCCGCTCCCGTAGCCCTGGTAGGCCAGGGTGGAGTCGGCGAAGCGATCGGCGATGACGGTGGCGCCGCGCGCCAACGCGGGGCGGATCACCTCAAGGACAAGCTGCGAACGGGAGGCGTTGAAGAGGAGGGCGTCGGCACGTGGGTTGATCTCAACGCTCCCACCATCGCCCAGGAGGAGTGCACGGATCCGCTCTCCGGCGGGTGTGCCGCCCGGCTCGCGCACGGTCAGTACTTCACGACCCGCAGCGCGGAGCCGCTCGGCTAGGAGGGCGATTTGGGTGGACTTCCCTGATCCGTCTGGCCCCTCAAAGGTGATGAACATTGCTGCCTAGCGACGTCGCCGCGGGGTGCTCGAAGAGCGTCCCTGCGGCTCAAGGCGAACACGTCGATGTGGATCGCGGCCGCGGGAACTACTGGTGACGCCGGCGTCTCCGGCGAGCTGGTGCTGCAGCCGACGGATATAGGCGTTCTGTGGCGCAAGCTCAACGGGATGTTGGGTGCGCGCCACCTCTTTGATTCCCATCTTCGCCTCGCGCATCGCAATGTCACGTGGATCGTGTGGCAGTTGATAGATGTCGAGCAGTGCGCGCTCCATCTGCTCGGAGGCGTTGCTCTTCAACACATGCACCGGAACGCCGCGGCGCTCGGCGTCCACAATCGGCGTGCCGCGCTGCTTGAACTCATTGCGGATCGTTACCACGGCGTCGGCCTCATCGGCGGTTCGCGCGGTTGTCGCAGGGAGCCCGAGTTCGCGAATCGCCGCCTCAAGCTTCTTGCGCGAGATGCCGTGCGCTAAGACGCGAAGCTCAGGGAGCTGACTCACTTCACGCCCGTCGTCGTCATCAGCGCTCGGTGCCTCATCCCACTCCGCTGGGACCAGTGCGCCGCCGACCGTTCGGCCGATCAGCTCGCGGTCCATCTCAGCGATAGTGGAAGCCATCGACTCGTGACTCCAACCTCGCTCGGGTCGCCAGCTACCACCGCCAACGGGATCGCCCTCAAATGCGCGAATGACCGGTGTCGCCGTGCCGCCGGGAATGGTCTCAACGTGTCGCGCCTGTTCGCGGTTTCGCCGCCAGCCGCCACGCCCCTCATCACCGCGGTCGCCCCGATCACTCCGTCGGCCGCGGCGATCATCACCTGGGGTCAGCCCGCCGAATCGGCGTGACTCACCCTGCGCCGTCTGGCCAGGTCGAATGCGCGCATGTGATCGACGAACGCCACCCTCGTCGCGCCAGCGCTCCTCTGGTGCGACCGCGTCGCCGCGCAGCAGCGCATCAACAGTGCCCGCAACATCTTCGTGCACAAGAATGTGATCGCGATCAATGATCTCCACGATCACATCGAAGGTTGGTGGCGCCTTGCGCTCCAGCACGCTCTTCTGCGTGCGGCGTCGGCGTGCCTCGTCGTCACCAAGGGTGACGCTCTGAATACCGCCGATCAGGTCGGTGAGCGTTGGGTTCAACATCAGGTTGTCGAGGCTGTTGCCGTGGGCGGTGCCGATCAGCTGCACGCCGCGTTCGGCGATTGTTCGTGCGGCGATCGCCTCTGCCTCGGTGCCGATCTCGTCGATCACGATCACCTCGGGCATGTGGTTCTCGACCGCCTCAATCATGACGAGATGCTGTCGCTCTGGAGCGCTCACCTGCATTCGTCGCGCCTTGCCGATCGCAGGATGCGGAATGTCGCCGTCGCCAGCGATCTCATTCGAGGTGTCAACCACCACCACACGCTTGCTAAATTCCGAGGCGAGGACGCGTGCCGCCTCGCGGAGCATGGTGGTCTTACCGACACCCGGTCGCCCCATGATCAGAATTGATCGGCCCGCTTCGATATGGTCGCGCAAGATCTCAATGGTGCCGAACACCGAGCGACCGACACGGCAAGTGAGGCCAACGACTCGATCCGATCGATTGCGAATCGCAGAGATGCGGTGCAGCGTTCGTTCGATTCCAGCGCGGTTGTCACCACCGAAGTTGCCGATGCGTGCGATCACCCAGTTCAAGTCTTCGTCGGTGATCTCGCGTTCAAGTAGCGTGACGTCGCCCGATGTGATGCGTGCCTCAGGTCGGCGGCCAAGGTCGAGAACAATTTCAAGTAAGCCATCTCGGCCGGCGGCGAGATTCTCGTGAGTGGCCAGCTCACGAATTGCGGCGACGATCTCCGTAGGGAGACAGGCGAGAAGGAGGTCGAGGTTGTCGACGATCGCCTCATCTTGGATCCCCTGCGGGGTTGGCTCCTCGTGGGGGTCGCGAGCAAGGCTCATCGTCAAATCTTAGCGTGCGATCCGCGCGCCGTGGCGTCGTGCGTCTCTTTTAGCCCCTAGAGCGCGGCCGCTAACGCCTCAGTAACAAGCCAGCGGTGCACGCCCGTCTCGCCGGTGATCTCGGGGTGGAAGGCGATGCCAAGGATCCGCCCCTGGCGTGCCGCCACGATCCGGCCATCCTCTAGCGTCGCCACGGCGCGAGCCGACGGGCCAACCCTCACGATCTCAGGGGCACGAATGAAGACAACTTGAATGGTGCGTGATCGGCCGTTGTTGCCGAGGCCCTCCATGACCAGGCTCGTTTCAAAGGACTCAAGTTGGCGTCCGAAGGCATTGCGCCGCACCTCAACATCAAGTAGGGAGAGCACCGGCTCATCACCATCGGCGATCTTCGTCGCGAGTAGGATCGCCCCTGCACAGGTGCCTAGGATTGGCGCGCCACGCTTCGCCAACGCTTTAATTGGCTTCACTAGATCCCAGCGATCCAGTAGCTTGCGCATCGCGGTGCTTTCACCGCCAGGAAGGATCAGACCGTCGACTCCATCGAGATCTGCTGGAAGTCGCACCTCTCGCCCTTCAGCACCGAGCTTCTCCAACATGCGGAGATGTTCAGCAAAGTCACCCTGCACTGCGAGGACGCCGATGATCGGCGGGGTGCGGCGCTTCGCCACGGTGCTACCAGCCGCGATTGGAGAGGCGTTCACTCTCGGGGATGGTGCGCATCTCAATCCCCTTCATTGCTTCACCAAGGCCCGCCGAAACTTCGGCAAGGATGGCGGCGTTCTTCCAGTGCGTGGTTGCCTGAACGATTGCGGCCGCAGTCTTCGCCGGGTTCTCCGCCTTGAAGATGCCGGAGCCAACGAAGACGCCGTCGGCGCCGAGCCACATGGAGAGCGCCGCATCGGCCGGTGTGGCGATACCACCCGCAACGAAGTTCACGACAGGGAGTCGACCCGCCTTCACGGTGAGCTTGACGAGTTCGTATGGGACGCGCATCTCTTTCGCGGCGGCGCGCAGACGCTTCTCGCTCTGCCCATTGAGTGCGGCGATCTCTTCCGTAACGGTACGAATGTGGCGCACCGCCTCAACGATGTTGCCCGTTCCCGCCTCGCCCTTGGTGCGCATCATTGCGGCGCCCTCGTTGATGCGACGAAGCGCCTCACCGAGATTCTTGCAGCCACAGAGGAACGGCACCTTGAAGCCGTGCTTGTTGAGGTGGTAGCGATCGTCGGCGGGGGTGAGCACCTCTGACTCGTCGATGTAGTCCACATCGAGCGCCTCCAGGATGCGCGCCTCGATCTCATGGCCAATACGTGCCTTTGCCATCACTGGGATGGAGACGGCTGCCTGGATCCCCTTGATCATGTCGGGGTCACTCATGCGGGCAACCCCCCCGTCGCGACGAATGTCAAACGGGACGCGCTCCAGTGCCATAACGGCAACGGCGCCCGCCTCTTGGGCGATCTTCGCCTCCGCCGGGTTAACGACGTCCATGATCACGCCGCCCTTCAGCATTTGGGCGAGACCGCTCTTCGTGGCCCAGGTCGACGTCTTGGCGCGCTTCGGTGCAGGCATACCCCTATTCTCACATATTGCCCCGCCCGCCGTGGGCTAAACGGCGGTGCGATAAGCGCAGATCCCCTGCTACGATCGCGCTTATATGAACAGTGAAGTTCTCGTTCTGAATCAGGACTACGAACCGCTCAACGTCGCCTCCCTGCCACGCGCCTTCCGACTGGTGCTGGGTGGCAAGGCCGAGATCCTCGCTGAAGGCGACCCGATCCGCAGCGCATCGCGCAGCTGGACGGCCCCCTCTGTGGTGCGACTGCGCCATCGCGTGCGCCGCCCACGACCGCGCGCCAAGTTGAGCCGTAAAGAGATCTTCGCGCGCGACGGCCACGCCTGCCAGTACTGCGGCCGCACCGGCGTGTCTCTGACGATTGATCACATCGTGCCGAAGAGCCGCGGCGGCGATACCTGGACGTGGGAGAACCTGGTCACCGCCTGCATGGCGTGCAACCACCGCAAGGGTGACCGCCTCCCCGAGGCTGCAGGCCTTGCGCTTCGACGCAAACCGTACGAGCCGCGCTGTGACGTATACGCCGTCTTCCTGCCGTACCTGCGGCACGACGCCTACTCGGCGTGGCGCGACTTCCTCTTCATCTCTGATAGCGCGGCGGCCAGCGGCGCGTGACCCCCGCGGCGGCGGTTCGCGCCGCCATCCCTCGCGACGTTGCTGACCTACTGCGCGCGCTGCGAACGGCAGGATTTGGCGCCTACGTTGTTGGTGGCGCCGTTCGCGATGTGATCGCTGGGAGAGTGCCAGCAGATTGGGATCTTGCCACCGAGGCCACACCAGACCAGCTGCGTGCACTGTTTCCAAACGCCACCTATGAGAATCGATTCGGCACCGTTGGCGTGCCAACTGGTGAGGCAACGGTGCGCGAGATCACCACCTTCCGCTCTGACAGCGGTAGTAGTGACGCTCGCCGCCCCGACGAGGTCACCTTCCTCCCGCGTATTGAGGGTGACCTGGCTCGCCGAGACTTCACCATCAACGCAATCGCCTACGGTCTCGCCCCTGGCGCAAGTCGCCGCGCCGATCCAGTTGCTGATGGAGCCATCGTCGACCCACACGGTGGCATCGACGATCTGGCCAACGGTCTACTGCGCGCCGTTGGAGATCCCGCCGAACGATTTATTGAAGATGCGCTGCGCATGCTTCGCGCGATTCGGTTTGTTGCAAGGTTCAATCTGTCGTTGGAGCCAGGAACCGCCGCAGCGATCAGGCGCGATGCCCCACTCGCTGCGCGCCTCTCTGGTGAACGCATCGGTGCAGAGATTGACGGGATACTCGCTGCCGCCGCGCCAGCACGTGCACTGCAACTCGCTGCAGAGATCGGCATCCTCGCCGCCATCGCGCCAGCACTTGCCGCCGAATGGAGCGCCGAGGTTGGCACGCGCGTCGAGGCGGTCGGTGGCGACGCGCTCTCCGATGCGCCAGACCCCCTGGGGCGCATGAGCGAGCTCCTCCTGCCGATCGCCGATGATGAGGATGTTGCAGCGCTCCTTGAATCCTGGCGCCGGCCGCGTGCAACGGTTGCAGCCATTCAGCAGATTC
This sequence comes from Chloroflexota bacterium, assembly GCA_026389535.1. Taxonomy (GTDB): domain Bacteria; phylum Chloroflexota; class Limnocylindria; order Limnocylindrales; family Limnocylindraceae; genus Limnocylindrus. Next base: position 12,240 of record JAPLHR010000101.1, on the reverse strand, counting down.
GCGCTCTCGATCGTGCCGTGGCTGCTGCAGAGAGCGAGGCGGAGCGCGGCCATCTTGATGGGGCAGCGCTGCGCATCGTGGCGGCCGCTACCACTGGTGACCCACGAGATGCCGCGCGACAGATTCGCCGCCGTGCCGCCGCCGGTCGGGCCAGTCGCGCAGCCACCGCACTCCTCAACGCATGCGTGCAGGGTGATGAGCAGCAGGCTCCCGCCGCAGCGAGCGACCTCGCCGTCGGGGGCGATCAGCTGATGGCTCACCTCGGTCGCACACCAGGGCCGTGGGTCGCCGCACTCCTTGCGCGACTCGTTGATGACGTCGCCCATCGTCGCGTGGCGAATGCTGAGGGCGACCTCCTTGGATGGTCCGAACGCGTCGTTGCAAGCGAAGGGCGTGACTCCATCGCGTAGACTCTCGGTATGACGCTAGAGTCACGAACGATCTTGGTGACGGGTGGGGCCGGGTACATCGGCGCGGCGAGCGCCAATGCCCTGATCGCCAGCGGCCATCGTGTGGTCATCCTGGATGACCTCTCGGCGGGATACGCCGACACGATCCCAAATGAGGCCTCCTCAATCGTTGGTAGCTATGCCGACGGGGACCGCATGCAGAGCCTGCTCCGTGATGCACGAGTCGACACGATCCTGCACATCGGGGCGCTGAGCATCGTTGCCGAGAGCGTGGCCCAGCCAGAGCGCTACTTCAAGGCAAACCTCGTTGGCAGCATCACCCTGCTCGACGCGGCGATCGCCGTTGGCGTGAAGCGCCTCATCTTCTCCTCAAGCGCGGCGGTCTATGGCGCCTCCTCATCAAGCGTGCTCCATGAAGAGCTCCCCCTTGCGCCGGTCAACCCGTACGGGGCAACGAAGGCCGCTTTTGAGCAGGTGCTTCGTGCCTACTCCGCGGCGCACGGGCTCACTGCAATTGCGCTGCGCTACTTCAATGTTGCGGGGGCAACGGAACAGGTGACAGAGCGCCATACCCCTGAGACACACCTGCTGCCACGCCTGATGAACGCCGCGCGTACAGGGGAGCCGTTCGAGCTCTACGGGAACGACTACGCCACCCCCGACCGCACCGCCGTCCGTGACTATGTGCATGTTGCCGACGTTGCCGCAGCGCACCTTGCCGCGATTGAGAAGCTTGCCGCCGAAGAGGGGCGCGGCTTCAGTGCCATCAACATTGGGAGCGGCGCAGGCACGAGTATTCGCGAGGCGATCAAGGCCATCGAGAAGGCTTCGGGCGCGCGCATCGACGTACAAGAGCACCCCCGCCGCGCCGGTGATCCGCCCCGCCTCGTGGCTGACATCTCACGGGCGCACAGTCAGTTGGGTTGGCGCCCACGCCAGAGCGATATCAATCGGATTGTGAAGAGCCTGCTCCCGAAGTAGCGCTACTGGATTCGGACGAGCACCTTCGCATCAGACCAGAGCTGTTCAAGCTTGTAGAAGTCGCGCTCTGGCGGCGTGAAGATATGCACGATCACGCTTCCGTAATCTAAGACGATCCAGTGTGAGGCCGCCGCGCGATGGCGGTGAGCCGGAGTGATGCCGTCTTCGGCCATGCCACTGACGATGCTCTCCGTGATCGCCGCAAGTTGTGGCTCAGAGCCACCAGTGCAGATCACGAACGCCTCAGTGACGGTGGTGAGGCCGCTGACGTCTAGAACAAGAATGTCGGCCGCCTTCTTCTCTTCCGCAAGGAGGGCAACCTTTCGCGCGAGGTCATGCGGCTCAATGGCAGTTTGCTGTTTGGTTGACATGACCTCAGCGTACCGCACTAACGGCTGTGCAATTACGAGGCTGGATCAACGGGTACATCTTCCACTTCGACAGGGCGCTCGAGCACTAGCTCTGGTCGACCGCGATAGAGCCCCTCACGTCGGATGAGGTCGGCAACTGCGCCAGGGACGAGGTAACGCAGAGAGCGACCGCGCGCTGCCAACGCGCGCAACTCTCGGCTAGCGTGAGAGAGATGGAAGCCGTCGAGATAGAGGAAGCGGTCTTCCCTACCCGGGAAGTGGCGCGTAAGCCAGGCGCGGTCTGGAGTTGGCGTGCCGGGCCGCGGCAGTGCTGCGACCCGCGCCAGGTCAAGGATGCCCGTCGCGTCTTCCCACTCGTTAAATCCGAGGAGTGACTCAACGGAGAGGATCAGCGTGAGCTCTGGCGCGGCACCGCCTTCACGCCGCTCCGCTGCGATGGCTCGAAGTGTATCGATCGTGTACGAGAGTCCAGGGCGATCAATCTCCATGCGACTCATCTCAAAGGCTGGGTTCCCAGCGATCGCAAGTTCAACCATGCGGCAGCGAACTTCAGGATCGGTGACGCGATCGGCAACCTTATGTGGTGGTCTTGCGGCGGGAACGAAGAGCACGTGGTCAAGCTTCAGTAGCTCGTAGGCGGCCTGACCGAGGGCAAGGTGGCCGTCATGGATCGGGTCGAATGTGCCGCCGAGGACCCCGATCCCACTCACCCTTCGCTCTCCCCGTCGTTGTTTGGCGTTGCGGCCAAGAGAACGCCATCGAGCTCAAGTGCCTCTGCCTCTTCTGCCGCGCTAAGAAATGACGCGTCATCAGGGTCATCCCACTCAAGTGAGAGTTCGCCAATCGTGACGGTGTCGCCGCTACGGCATCCCGCCTTACGCAGCGCAGACTCAATCCCCTGGCGGGCAAGCTCGTGCTGGAATCGCTCTGCAGATTCTTCGCGAGCAAAGTCGGTCTGATGAACGAGTCGCTCGATTGCCTTACCTCGAACACGGAACCCTTCACCCTCGCGGCTGACCTCGAAGCCAATCGAGGCGATCGGATTGATGCGATGCACCACCACGCCCGCAGGCTCAGCCGGATACGAGAGCGTCTCTGCGTCAGGGAGAAGGTCTGCCAAGGCGTCGCGCAGTGCAGCGATCCCCTCCCCTCGCTCGCCGCCCGCGGCAGAGATCGGCAGCACATGGAGACCCAGTTCGCGGAACGCGGCGGTCAGTTCCGCCTCGCGAGCCTTCGCCTCTGGGCGATCTAGTTTGTTGAGGGCCACGAGGGTTGTCTTCTCGAGCAGGGCGGGATTATGCGCCTCGAGCTCCGTGCGAATGATCGCGGCGTCACGTACAGGGTCGGGAGCCGACGCGTCCACCACGTGTACCAGTACGCGCGTGCGAGAGGCGTGTCGCAAGAAGGCGAAGCCGAGACCCGCACCGATAGATGCCCCCTCAATCAACCCTGGGAGATCGGCAACAGTCGGTCGACGCCCATCGTCAATGCCCAGCTCCAACACGCCCAAGTTCGGCTCGAGGGTAGTGAAGGCGTAGTCGCCAATTTTTGGCTGCGCCGCGGTGATGGCGGCGAGGAGCGTGGACTTCCCTGCGTTTGGCAGCCCAACAAGGCCAACATCAGCGATCAGTCGCAACTCGAAGCGCACCTCGCGCAGCTCGCCGGGCTCCCCCTTTTGCGCGTGACGGGGGGCTTGATGTGTCGCCGTAGTGAAGTGCGCATTGCCAAGGCCACCGCGGCCGCCGCGCACCAGCAACACATGTTGCTCGCGCGAAACCAAGTCTGCGATCAGGTCTCCACTCTTTGCATCAAAGATTGCCGTACCTGGTGGCACGCCAATCACCAAGTCGCGCCCAGCCTTGCCGTGCGACGTTTTGTTCCCGCCCTGACTCGCGTCACCTGCAACATATCGCCGCTTGACCTCAAAGTCCCGCAGGGTCGTCTGTCCCGTATCAACCGCAACGTAGATGCTGCCACCGCGGCCGCCGTCGCCGCCATCAGGGCCGCCGCGTGGCACATGTGACTCGCGACGCATCGTCGATGCGCCATCGCCGCCACGCCCGGCGGCAAGGTGGATCTCTACAATGTCAAGAAACATTGCGTTACGGGAGGAAGCGCGCTGGGTTATAGAGCGTCGAGGAGCCCGCAAGCGGGAATCCTCGAGAGACAACGAAGTGTAGGTGTGGACCTGTAGCGCAGCCAGTCTGACCAATTCTTCCGATGCGAGTTCCGCGCGTCACATTTTGGCCCGTCTTCACCACAATCCCAGAGAGGTGGTAGTAACCGGAGTGCAGGTTTGACCCGTGCGCGATGATGATCTGGTTGCCGCCACAGTTGTTGCGCCATCCGGTAAAGACGACGACCCCGTCACCCGCAGCGACCACTGAGGCGCCGTAGCTATTCCCAATGTCCATGCCGAGGTGGGTACGCGTGAATCCACGAATGTAATGCCCACCCGGAACGGGGTACCTGAACTTGACACCGCTGTACACCTTCGGCACTGGCCCTGAGTAACCGATTAACCCATCTGCCCGAGTAAATGTTGGCAGTGCTGCGCCACGTCCACCAGGGAGGACCAGGACCATTCCGAGTACAAGATCGACCACCTTTAGCTTGTTGTAGGTACGAATGGTTGTGGGTGTAACTCGATACTTTGACGCGATCGACTTGAGCGTCTCATGTTCACGCACCGTCACGACGATGCCGTGGGTGTCAGGTACACGGAGTCGTTTCCCGCTCGCTGGGTTGTCGGCAGACTGAAGGCCATTTGACCAGATCAGCTCCATTGAGGTGATGCCATATTTTCGCGCGATAACGGCAAGGGTCTCTCCACGCGAGACTACATGAATGGCAACGTGCTCGCGACCGTCGGCCACAACGATGTCAATTGCGGCGGGGAGCTCCAGTGTTCCATCGGCAAGGAAGATCGGCCCGTCAATCGCCGTTGTCGCAACAGCTAGATCCGGGGCTTGCGCGACCACCTCGGTCGCACGCATCGAGAAGGTGCTCTCTGTTGCAGCTTCTCCAATGAGTACGCCATCAGACACTGCGGTGTTCTCTGCGATGCCATCTGAGGCAAATCGGTCTGGGTTCTCGGTACCGCCCCACACCGTCGTAAACGTTGGCTCATAGGCTGCGCTCATGCCTACGCCCATGCCGCCGTCGTCTAGCGCCTGGGTGCGAGCGTCGACGGTTGGCCCTGGGAGAAGGCTGGCGATAATGGCCACGCTCAGGAGCCCCGCGATCACGGCGGGCATCGCTCGCTCTGGCTCACGACGGAGCTTGCGCAGCCTTAAGTCGAGTGAGCGGCGACGGCGACGCAGCGACCGAAGGATGCCGCGCTCCTCCAGCGCTGGGGTGACCTTGTGGGCGATTGCGGCGACGGCGATACCGGTGGTGCGGGCCGCAAGGGTGGGATGAACGCGTATTCGACGCGGGAGCGGACGCTTCAGGAACTCTCCAGCGCGGAATAGGCTCAGCCGGATGGCACGCTCGCCGCTGCGCTCAAGGAACGATCCGAAGGCGAGGAGGCGGCGGCGGATGGCCGCGACGAGGCGGAAGGTGGGGCTTCCAGCTCGCACATTGCGATGCTTGGATCCGCGGGCAGACGTTTTTTGGCGCTTCACATCTGGCATTCCAGCCTCCGATCTCCGCCTTAGTCTACCCCTCGGCTATGCCGCCGAGCGGGGCACCCTGGCACACGCTGTGCCTCGTGCGTGGGCTACTAGGGGTTCGACCCCTCGGTTCCCTTGGTGAGCGAGGCGAGGAACTGTGCGTTCGACTCCGTCTTCGCGATGCGGTTCAGGAGCAACTCGATCCCCTCATTCGCGCCCACGGCGGAGAGCATGCGGCGCATTGTCCAGACCATCTTGAGAGTCCCCTCATCAAGGAGGAGCTCCTCGCGGCGGGTGCCGGAGCGCTGCACGTCGATCGCCGGGAAGATGCGCTTCTCGGCCAACTTGCGGTCGAGCACGAGTTCAGAGTTACCCGTTCCCTTGAACTCTTCGTAGATCACGTCGTCCATCTTCGAGCCGGTGTCGACCAGGCAGGTGCCGATGATGGTGAGTGAGCCGCCCTCTTCGAGCTTGCGCGCGGCACCGAAGAAGCGCTTCGGTGGGTAGAGCGCAATTGGGTCGATACCGCCCGAGAGCGTTCGGCCAGATGGTGGAAGCGCCAAGTTGTAGGCGCGCGCCAGTCGGGTAATGGAGTCGAGCAGCACGACGACGTCGGCACCAGCCTCGGTGCGGCGCTTGGCAATCTCGAGCGCCATCTCGGCAACATGGGTGTGATTCTCGGTCGGCTCGTCGAAGGTCGACGAGATGACCTCGCCCTTTACGGAGCGGCGCATGTCGGTGACCTCTTCTGGTCGCTCGCCAATCAGGCAGACCATCAGTGAGATCTCTGGATAGTTCGCCGTCACGCCTTGGGCGATCTGCTTCAGCAGGCTCGTCTTACCGGCCTTCGGTGGCGAGACGATGAGGGCGCGCTGCCCCTTGCCAATCGGGTTGACGAGGTTGATGAGGCGCTGCGAGAGGTTCGAGGGAACGGTTTCAAGGTTGATCAGCTCAATCGGGTGAATCGGTGTGAGGTCGCCGAAGTGTGGACGCTGTCGCGCCGACTCTGGGTCGGTGCCGGAGACGATCTCAATACGGAGCATCCCCCAGAACTTCTCGCCCTCGCGCGGTGCGCGAATGACGCCGCCGATCGTGTCGCCCTGGCGCAAGCCGAGTCGGCGCACCATTGGTGACGGAACGTAGACATCGTCGGCACTTGGAAGTAGCCCATTGCGTCGAATGAAGCCGTAGCCGTCGTCGACGATTTCAAGAATTCCCTCGGCCCAGATCTGACCCTGCTCGTCGGCCTGCGCCGTGAGGATCTTTTGGATGACCGCGGTGAGCTCCTCTTGCTGCGTGGCCACGACGCCGAGCTTCTTGGCCGCGGCAATCAGTTCGGTCGCAGTCATGTTGGAGAGAGCGGCAAAGGTGACGAGGCCTTCGGCGGCAAGGTCGGCCTCGGAGAGCACCTCAACGTCAGCCGGGAGCGCGCTCTGCGGCATGCGCATGGAGTTTGGATTTGGTCCGCCGCGGCGGGGTGGTCGTCGTGGGCCGCGGTTTCGTCCGTCGTTCATATCAGTTGGATACCTTCCTCTATCTGTGGGTGGCTGCATCCCTGGTACGCGAAACTGCGCCGCGTTCGCTGTGCAGTTCGGGGGGGATGAGAGAACTCTACGGCAGCCGTTGCCGCTCGTCAAGAGCCCGCACGATCGGGCCCGTGGCTACTTCCCGGAGGTGGCCTTCGCCCAGTCCGACTTAAAGATCGCGATCCCTTTATCGGTGAGTGGATGCTTCGTCATCTGCTCAAGCACCTTGAGTGGCATCGTTGCCACGTGCGCCCCCGCCAGTGCCGACTCTGTGACGTGTCGTGGGTGTCGGATCGAGGCGGCGAGGATCTCGCAGTGGTCGAGCCCCTCGTAGTTCGCGAAGATCTCGGCAAGCTCCTGGATCACGATCATCCCGTCTTCATTGATGTCGTCGAGTCGGCCAACGAATGGGCTGATCAGCGAGGCGCCCGCCTTTGCCGCCATGAGCCCCTGGTTCGCGGTGAAGATCAAGGTGCAGTTCGTCTTGATCCCCTCGGCGGCGAGGCGGCTAATCGCCTCAAGCCCTGCGGTCGTGAGGGCAACCTTGACGACGATGTTCGGAGCGATCTTCGCAAAGGCGAGGCCCTCTTTGACCATGCCGTCAGCGTCATCGCTCATGACCTCAGCCGAGACCGGGCCCTTGGTAAGGCCGCAGATCTCCTTCAGGATCTCCTCGTACGAGCCGCCAACCTTCGCGTAGAGCGACGGGTTGGTGGTGACGCCGTCAACGACGCCCCACTTGATCCCGGTCTTGATCTCTTCAATGTCAGCGGTGTCCAAGAAGAACTTCATGATGCCCCCTCAATACTGAATGGCTTAGCCCGATGCTGGGCGATTACGCGTTTGATCCGTTGCTGCGCTTTGCCGCCTTGGTGGCGGCGGCCTCGACGGCACGACTTCGCTCAGCCTTCGCCACCTCATCATCGCGCACCCCAACCATTCGTGGGGTGTACGAGGCGAGCCGCCCGTCGCGCAGTGCCACAGCGGCGCCGACGAACCCGTCAAAGAGTGGGTTCGGGCGCAGCGGTCGGCTGGTGAATTCGGGGTGGAACTGGCTGGCCACGAACCACGGGTGGTCGGCGAGCTCGATGATCTCAACGAGGCGGCCATCAGGCGACACACCGGTGAAGCGCATGCCGGCCGCCTCAAGCTGCGGCTTGAATCGGTTGGCAACCTCAAAGCGATGGCGGTGTCGCTCGTACACAACCTCGGCGCCGTAGACGGTCCCAGCGCGGCTCCCTGGGGTGAGCTTGGCGGGATAGAGGCCGAGGCGCTGTGTGCCCCCCTTCTCTTCCACACCGCGCTGGTCAGGGGTGAAGTCGATCACGGGGTTCTTGGTGAACATGTCGAACTCGGTCGAGTTCGCATCACTGGAGCCGAGGGCCTCGCGCGCGACGTCGATCACCGCAATCTGCAGGCCGAGGCAGAGGCCAAGGTACGGAATGCGCTCGGTGCGCGCCATATGCGCGGCGCGGATCTTCCCTTCAATGCCGCGGTAGCCGTAACCACCTGGCACCAAGATGCCGTGCACGCCGGCGAGTTCTGCGGAGAGGACGGCAGGCTCGGCATCATCGAGTCGCTCGGCGCTCACCCAGCGCACGCGCACATCAACGCCGTGTGCCCAACCGGCGTGGCGCAGCGCTTCGGTTACCGAGAGGTATGCATCAGGAAGTTCGGTGTACTTGCCAACGATGGCGATCTCAACGGCAGGTTTCTCGGCGACGATCTCAGTGGCGAGCTTCTCCCAACGCGAGAGGTCTGGGGTGGTTGCTGGGAGACCGAGTTCGCGCACGACCAGGTCGCCAAGGCCGAACCTCTCGAACTGCAGCGGCACCTCATAGATAGTGCGCGCGGTGGTTGCGGGCACGACCGCCTCAACGGGGACGTCGGTGAAGAGGGCGATCTTCTCGCGGACGTCGTCTGGAACCGGATGGTCCGCGCGCAAGATGATGACGTCGGGCTGAACGCCGCTGCCGCGCAACTCCTTCACGGAGTGCTGGGTCGGCTTCGTCTTCAGTTCACCGGTAGCGGCGAGTTCTGGAAGGAGCGTGACGTGAATGTAGAGCGAGTTGCCGCGGCCAACATCCTTCTTCAGCTGTCGAATCGCCTCAATGAACGGCAGCGACTCAATGTCGCCAACGGTGCCGCCAACCTCAACGATCACCACATCAACGTCATCGCCGCTCAGGCGCAACACGCGCTCCTTGATCTCGTTGGTGATGTGTGGAATGACCTGCACCGTGCCGCCGAGGTAGTCGCCGCGACGCTCGCGTGCGATCACGGTGGAGTAGATGCGCCCCGTGGTGACGTTGGAGGCCTGCGAGAGATTGACGTCAATGAAGCGCTCGTAGTGCCCGAGGTCGAGGTCGGTCTCTGCGCCGTCGTCGGTAATGAAGACCTCGCCGTGCTGGTAGGGCGACATGGTGCCCGGGTCAACGTTGAGGTAGGGGTCAAGCTTGATCACGGAGATGCGCAGACCGCGCGCTTTGAGGAGGAGGCCGACAGAGGCGGCGGTGATTCCCTTGCCGAGAGAGGAGGTGACACCACCAGTGACGAATACGAACTTCGTCGTCATTGGTCGCTCTCCCTCCATCACTCAAGGTGGGGCGCTCGGGGTTTCCCGAACGAGCCTGACGGAGTCTATCGCAGGCGACGGCGGAACGGGGAGGTCGTTTGGCGCCCTGCCCAGATGCCCAAGAGGATGAGTGCGCCGCCGAACGCCTGAATTGGCGCAGGGGCCTCACCAAGCACAGCGGCAGAGACGACGACGGCGAGGAATGGCACCAGTAGCTGGAAGCTGGCGACGCGGGAGACGCCAACGATCGGCACTGCGGTGAAGTACAAGACGTTGGCGAGGCTGCTCGATCCGAGCGTGGAGAAGACCAGGCCGAAGATGGCGGCTGGAGGTGGCGCGGCAAGCCCGTCGAATTGCCCAGCGGCAATCGCGGAGATGAAGAGCGCACCGCCACCGAAGATCATGCTCCAGGCGGTCCAGGCAATAGCGCCGACGCGCGGAATAACGCGTGCGCCTGCAAGCAGATACGCCGCCCAGCAGACCGCAGCGGCGAGTGTCATCAACACACCGGTAGTCTCGCCACCGAATGCACCTGCCCCTTCACCAAGGGCAACGGCGACAACACCAGCGAAGGCAATGATGCCGCCCACGGCAACCGCAGGCTTCAGTGGATCGATGCGCAGCAGTGAGGCGAGGATCGCCGTGAGAAACGGCGTCACCGCAATGAGGAGCGCGCTGGTACCCGCATTAATGGTGCCGAACGCACCGGCCCAGAGGAGTTGATAGAGACCCTGCCCGATCACACCAAAGAGTGCAGCGGCAAGCAGGTCGCGACGTGCCATGCGGAAGTTTGCACCGCGCATGACTGCCCAACCGAGCACCAAGATGCCAGCCGCAGTGATGCGAATGGCAGAGAACGGGAGCACAGGCCAAACCAGTACCGCCGATTTAACAACGGTGAAGTTAACGGCCCAGGTCGCCATGGCAACGAGCACGCCAAGTTCAGCGACGGCGCGAACGCTCAGTGGGGCGCGGCTCACGAAGCGGTATTCCGGTCGAGATACCCCTTCTCACGGGCACGATCGATCCCTGCCACAAAGAGGCGTGGTGAGATAAGCCAGATGACGGCGGTGCCCGCGGCGAGGATGAGCAGGAGCTCGTTGGTGGGCATGGTGCCGAGGATACCTGGTGATGTCGTGCCGAGGAGCGCGCGGCGCAACCCCTCAATCCACCAGGTGATTGGCAGCGCCGCTGCAATGTTCTGCACGGGCCCTGGGAGCACCTCGAGCGGGAAGATCGCACCGCAGAGCAAGAAGACGGTTGATGAGACAGCCTGCGGATAGGACCACGCATCATTGCGCAGCTGCACGCAAACGCCACCGAGCACGATGCCTAGCCCAACAACAGAGAGGAGCCCGAGTGGCAGGACCACTGCAACGAGCAGCAGGTCTGGCCCGCCCGCGCGCATCGGTACACCGAGCAGCATCCCTGCGCCGATCACGATGAGGGCACTAAACCCGGCGATGCTCGCCTTCACCAGCGAGCGACCAATCGAAACAGGAAGAAGTGACGACGGCGTTGCGAAGATGTAGCGAATGGTGCGATAGCGCTCGCGGTCGTCGAGTAGCGCATGCGTTGGGCCCTCAAGTGCTGCGCTAACGATCTGGAAGACGGCTTGGCCGATCACCACAAATCCAATCGTCGCAACGTTGAGCGTTCCACCAATACTTAAGACGGCGAGAAAGAGCCCGAGAAATGCGAGCGGCCGAACGATCAGGAACGCTGCGAGATAGATCGGCTCCGCCCAGTTCCCCTCAATCGCCCACGCGAGTCGCGCCGAGGCGACAAGGGAGCGAGCGGCATCTGCAGCGCCGCCGCGCAGCGGGCCGAACGGTCGCACCTCTGGTGCGGAGCCAGCACTAATCGGCACGCGCCAACAGCTTTCCGCCAGCTCGACCGACCCGTTCAATGTGCGCAAGGAGCACTCGCCCGATCACGCCGAACACGATCGTCATCACCAGTAGAATCAGGAGCTCAACGCCGACAGGCAAGATTCCTGTCGCAGCGAGTTGGGGCACCGCGACCTGGCGTAGGGCGTCAATCGCCGGAGCGAGCGGCAAGATGCCGAGCGCGACCACCCCTGCCGTACCCATAGAGCGCACAGGTGCGTAGACGCCACCCAGCAGCTGCATCGGCTCGTTCAAGAGGCTGCCGAGGTGATCTGCTTCGCGACCTGAGATCAAAAAGATCGAGGAGAGACAGACGCCGAGCGAGTACATCGCCGCCACCCCCGCCAGAATCACCAGCGCAAGCAGGAAGGGATCGGCGACCTGGTACTTCGCTCCGAAGAGGAGCACGCCCGCCGCCGTGATGATCACCGCTCGAATCACCACGCCAAGGGCACCACCGATCGCCATGCCGAGCGCAATGGCGCCGAGGCCGACGGGGGCGGTGATATAGAGCAGGAGGTTCCCGGAGTCGCGCTCCCAGTGGAACTGCGCCCCCATCATCCAGACCACGGAGATCCAGAAGGAGAGGAGCGCTGTCGCCCAAATCGTGGAGCCGATCCAGGCCTCATCGACACCGCGCGAGCGGAGCAGGAAGACGATGGAGCACATGCCGAGAATCGGGAAGACAAGATCAAAGAAGAGCCACGATGGCTCGCGCGCTGCACCGATAACCCGCGGATAGGCGCGTGCCACCACCGAGACAAAGGCGTGACGGATTCGGCGCCCCAGGCTCCAGCTGGTCTCTTCATGAATGCGCGAGATAAGTGCAGCGGCCTCTGCGCCGACAACGCTACTCCCCATTGCTCGCCTCATC
>JAPLHR010000051.1 GCA_026389535.1 Chloroflexota bacterium | reverse complement strand
GAACGGCGCCATCTTCGACTCCACCTTCAACATCTTCTACAAGTTGAAGTACGGCAAGGTCTATGACGCAATTCTCTCCACTCCTGTTGGCGTGGGCGACCTCGCGGTGGGTGAGCTGCTCTGGTCGAACCTGCGCGGCGTGATCTATGCCACCGCCTTCCTCGTGGTGATGCTCGCCTTCGGCCTGGTGCACTCGCCACTGGCGCTGCTCGCACCGGTCGCTGTGGTCTTCATCGGCTTCTCATTCGGCGCGGCAGGCTTTGCCATTACCACGCACATGCGCAGCTGGAAAGATTTCGACTTCCTCTTCATCGTTCTGACGCCGCTCTTCCTCTTTTCGGCAACCTTCTATCCGGTAGAGATCTACCCGGGGGCGATCCGCTGGATCGTGGAGCTCTCGCCGCTGACGCGCGGCACGCACCTGGTGCGCTCGCTCTGCTTCGGCGATTTAAATCTCGTGATGTTGGTCGACATTGCCTACCTCTCGGCGATCAGCTTAATTGGCTATCGCCATGCGGTGCGCCGACTCGGCGTCCTCCTGCTGAAGTAGGCGCGAGATGGCTCGAGACTTCTACGCAATTCTTGGTGTGCCGAAGAGTGCGAGCGCCGACGACATCAAGAAGGCCTTCCGCAAGGCGGCGCAGAAACATCACCCCGACGTGTCGAAGGCGCCCGACGCCGCCGCTAAGTTCAAAGAGATCAACGACGCCTATCAGGTGCTCTCCGACGCAGGGCAACGTGCGCGCTACGACCAGTTTGGCGAGGCCGGGGTTGGTGGTGGAGCGGGTGGCCCAAGCGGCGGAGCTGGTGGATTCCCAGGCGGATTCCCCGGCGGCTTCCAGGGTGGATTCGGTGGCGGTGGCATTGAGGACCTCTTCGAAGGCTTCTTCGGCGGTGGCGGTCGCAGCGCGCGACGCAGCGGCCCACCGCCGGGTGATGACCTGCGCTACGACCTGCGCGTGGAGTTCAGCGAATCGATTCGTGGCGGCACCCGCGACCTCGACCTAAAGATGAAGGTCAACTGCGATGGCTGCGCGGGGAGTGGCGCCGCAAAGGGCTCCGGAACCAAGGAGTGCGACGGCTGCGGCGGGCGCGGCTCGGTGCGCACCGTGCGCCAAACAATGCTCGGCCAGATGGCGGTCGAGGCGCCGTGCGCCAAGTGCGGCGGCGAGGGGCGCATCATTGAGAAGCAGTGCCCAACCTGTCGCGGTGAGGGGCGACTCAACGGCTCCAAGCGACTGCATGTGGAGATTCCACCCGGCGTTGATGACGGCACGCAGATTCGACTGAGCGGTCAGGGTGAACCGGGTCGCCGCGGCGGCCCCGCTGGAAATCTTTACGTCGTCATCGAGGTAAAGGAGCATCCACAGCTGGTGCGCGACGGGATCGACCTCACCACCGAGATCCCACTCTCGATCTCGCAGGCGGCACTCGGCGCGCGCGTGGTGGTGCCGACCGCCGAAGGCGAAGAGGAGATCGAGATCAAATCGGGGACGCAGCCAAACGATGTCGTGCGCCTAAAGGGGCGCGGCGCGCCAAACGTGCGACGTCCAAGCCAGCGCGGCGATCTACTGATTCACATCGTTATTGAGGTACCAAAGAAGCTGAGTGGCGATCAGCGCAAGGCGCTTGAGGCGTATGCGAAGGCGAGTGGCGAGGATCAACACTGAGCACCGACGGCTGGCTCGAACTCAGCATCGAATGTGATCCCGAAGCCGCCGAGGCGATCAGCGAACGACTCGGACGCCTCGCCCCCTCTGGCACCAGCGCAGAACCGGCCACACCACCACCCATTGATGGCGACGCGCTTGGCCCCGCCTACGACCCGACCGCGCCGGTGCGCATTCGCGCCTGGCTCCCCGACACGGCCAGCAACCGCACCGCCGTTGACGCACTCGTCGCCGAGCTAGAACGGTTCGCCGCCTTCTCGAGTGGCGGCGTTGGCCTGCGCGGCATTGGGCCACTGCTGGTGCAACCGATCCCCGCCGAAGAGTGGGCAACCAGTTGGCGCGCAGAATTCCCGATCCTGCGTGTCGGCCGCATTGTGGTGCGCCCGCCGTGGCGCGAGCACACCGCCGCCCCTGGCGACGCCGTGGTGACGATTGATCCGGGCCAGGCGTTCGGCACGGGGCTTCACCCAACGACACGCCTCGCGCTCATCGGTCTAGAGAAATGGAGTGCTGGCGGTCGACTCGGCGAGCTCCCACGGAGCGGTCCTGGCGTGCTCGATGTGGGAACAGGGAGCGGCATCCTTCTACTGGCCGCGATCGCCCTTGGCGCATCGCACGGCACTGGCGTCGATATTGATCCGCTCTCTGTTGCAGCCGCCACCGAGAATGCCGCACGCAACGGCGTCGCCGACCGCGTGACCATTCGGGCGGGCTCACTTCCGATCAGCGGGCCGGCACCGCTGGTGATGGCAAACCTTGTCGCCTCGCTCCACATTGAACTTGCCCCGCTTCTGGTTGGTGCGATGGCGCCGGGCGGCCGACTCCTGACCAGCGGCATGTTCACCACGCGTGCCGATGAGGCAATTGCGGCGCTGCAGGCTGCTGGCGCAACGCTTGTTGAACGCTGGGAGGAGGGGGAGTGGGTGGCCGCCGAATTTAGCGATGGCCGCGCTACACTCGCATCATGAGTGACTGCCTCTTCTGCAAGATCATCGCCGGTGAGATCCCGAGCACGCAGCGACACAGCTCGGATCTTGTGATCGCCTTCAACGACATTGCGCCGCAGGCGCCACTTCACGTGCTGATCGTCCCCCGCGAACACATCGGCTCCGCCGCCGACCTGCGCGACACCCCGGTACACGGCGCGCTGTTGGCGCGCATGCATCACGTGGCGCAAGTGATTGCGGTGGAGGCCGGTTACGGCGACCGCGGCTGGCGCCTCGTTAGCAACGTTGGCGTTGAGGGCGGCCAGGCGATCGAACATCTGCACTATCACCTGCTCGCCGGGCGACAACTGGCGTGGCCACCGGGATGAGTGAGGCACCAACGACGCGCAAGCGTCGCTTCCCGTACACCACCGTGATCGTGTTAGTTGGCGGCATGGCGATCTTTAGCTTCTTGTCGGGCGGCGGGCCCACCGCCGAGCCGCAAGGCCCTGCCGCATCGGCGGCGCCAACAGCGCGCAGCTCTGCAGAGGCGGCACAGGCGGAGGGGCTCCTCGTTTCGGTGGTGACCGCCGCAGGGCTTGGCCCCATTCTGAACAGCGCCGATGTTCGCCCGCCACTTCCGCCAGAGATGAACAGCCTCCCCCGAACGGTGGTCCGCGCCGCCTCGACGCGTGACCCGAACGGCATCCCGCTCATCGCGATCTCGTTTGTCGATGCCGCCGCCGCGCGGGCAGCAGCCACGCAGCTCGCCGCCTATCTGGTCGCCCCGGTGAACCTGGTGCTTGTCCCCCCAGGCGCTCAATTCAGCCTCTTTCAGTCGGGGAACCTGCTCGTGATCCTGCAGCGCACCCCCTCGGCCGACCTCGACAGCGAGGCGGCAAATACGCTGCTGGCCACCCTGCAAGGGATGCTCGAAGAGGTCCCCCTCCCGCGCTAAGTCGCCTCCGTGCGGGGGATCGGCTATCCTCCTCCCCTTAGGAGGTGCCACTTGGCAGAAGTACGTATTGGTGACAACGAGTCTTTCGAGGCCGCGCTGCGCCGTTTCAATAAGAAGGTCCAGCAGGCCGGCATCTTGGCCGAATCGCGCCGCCGCGAAGCGTTCGAGAACGCCGCGGAGAAGAAGAAGCGCAAGGACGCCAAGCGCAAGAAGCCGATGGGCGGAGCACCGCGCGGGATCTAGCCCCACGGCGCGCCCCAGTGCGGCCTAGCCGCCAGAGAGGAGCAGCGCATGTCGCTTCGAGATCAACTG
>JAPLHR010000060.1 GCA_026389535.1 Chloroflexota bacterium | reverse complement strand
GCGTGCCATGCCAAGTGCCGCGGTCGCTTCGTCGACGGTGCCGTACGCCTCGGTGCGCACATCATCTTTCGAGATACGGTCACCACCAAAGAGGAGTCCGGTCGTACCGGCATCGCCCTTACCGGTGGCGACCTTGCTTGGTGGCAGCTTCAGTTCGTCGCTCACCAGGCGAGACCCGCATCTTTCGGATCCCAGCGCTCAGCGAGGAGTGTGACCTTGACCGGATGCTCAAGCACCGATTCAGCCGCCTCTTTCACCTGCGCGAGCATCGAGCCTGCGTATGGGCAGAAGGGTGTGGTGAGGATCATCTTCACTTCGGATTCGGTCTCGCCCACCAGCACCTGGCGAATGAGTGCGAGCTCCACGACGTTCATGCCGATCTCGGGATCAACAACAGAGCGCAGCGCATCAAGGATGGCGAGTTCGGTAGCGCGCTTCTGCGCATCAAACGGGGTGATTGCGGCGAGGGTCTCTTCGGTCATACGAGGCTCGCCTCCTCTGGTGTGAGCTCTGGGCCCAACAGCGTGCCATCGCTATCGAAGAACACTTCATAGTGTTCGCGATTTTCCACGGCGAATTCATAGGCGCGGGCGATGCCAACAATGCGTAGTTCGGGCATCTCTTTCAACAGCTGTGCGCCGTCAAACCCCGATGCGCGGAGCTCAAGCAGTCGCCGCACGGTGAGGCGCGTGCCGTACAAGAATGGCTCGCCGTTCATGACGAGCGGATCGGCGTGCACCCACTTGATGGTCATGCTTACGCCCCCTTGTAGATGGCTGCGAGGATGCGGTTGCGCTTGCGTGTGTCGCCACCGAGGCGGCGGTGCCACTTTAGTACAGCGATCCCTTCGAGCAGTGCGCGATCGGCGAAGGCGGCGGCTTCGCCGGCGAGAACTGTTGACACGGCGATACGCACGCCTTCGTAGAGATCGGTGACGTCATCCATAGAGATGCGGCGGCGGCGCCAGGTTGGGGTGCCATGTTCGGTGAAGCTCTTCAGCGGGGTGATGCTGCCAGAGGCGACGCTCTCGGCGAGCTTCTCGAGCACCACCTGGGCATCGCGCATCAGGTGGCGCAGGCCAATGTCGCCGACGCGGTCGCGGAGTTCAGGATTGCGCTCCACGGCGGCCACGATGGCGCGGCCGGCGAGCTGTTCCCACTGGGCGGTGAGGGGCGCAACCACGCTCGGGAATCCGGCGGTGCGGTCGAGGGGGCGGACGCCATGAAGTGGGTGACTCATGCGGTAAGGGTACCACCGCGCCTCGTAAGCGAGCCCGCTACCAGATGTCGTCGCCCTCCCCCTTCGCGGGGGTGCGCTTACGGTTTAGGGCGTGGTCTTCATGCTCACTCGCCGCCTTACGGGCGGCATCGATTGCCGCCTGGAGTGCGCCGGTTCCACCGACCAGCCCGTGTGGCGCCTCGAATAAGTGATCGGGAAGCCCTGCCTTCTCATCCTTTGCGCGCCCCTTCGTTTCACCAAGGAAGGGCATGCCGAGTCGCTCGACCGCGTCGAGCGAGGCGCGCAACACGGCCCCCTTCGCCGCGACCACGGCACGCACCTCGTCGGCCTCCTCACCCTCACTGATCTGACGACCGCGCAGCGGTTGGGCAATGCGCCCCACGTCGAGCCACGCCTGGTGGTATAGCGATCCATCTGCCCCCACGCCGACGAGAGGAGCGCATCACTTGCGGCGAGCCAGGTGTTCAGCGCCGCCCGCGACGGGGAACGCGCAATGCGATCGCCCTGGTCAATCAAGTCCTGCGTCTGGCGAACGAGATCGTCGCGCTTCATGCGCGCCTAACGATCGCCCGTGGCGCGATCGCTCTTGGCGAAAGCGCTCAGCTCGGCGTTGCAGGCGTCGTGCGCCTTGGCAACCTGGCGCTCCAGCCAGCCGGTCATGCGCGACGAATCTTCAAGCGTCACCACGGCGCCCTGGTCGCCATCTTCCACAATGAAGCCGGTCGTGGTGCGGAAGTCGCTAAACCAGTTCGCCTGCAGCTGCAGCAGCTCGTCGGCCACAACCCTGCGCTCAAAGAGCCAATCGAGGTGCACCGCATTCAGCGCATCGGCAATGTCGGCCAACCGCTCACGGGTGCCGCGGCTCCGCGCCAGCATCAGCGTTGCGACACGTACAGCCGTGAACGGCGAGCGTGCCTCGGCAATCACCGGCGGCCATGGGAGCGGAAGGGTGGCGTTGTCAGGCTTACTCATAGTGCGCAGTATCGCACCGCTCACCGAGAAGAGTTAGAGCAGCTCCCCGTGCGCTGCGGCGCTCGGCTCGCCCTCTTTCGGACGTGCGATGGTGCCGGCTGGGAGCACCTCGAAAGGCTCACGCGCTGTGCCCTCAACGGCGCCGCCGATGCCGAGTGGCTGCCACTTCGACGGATCCTGCAGGCGGTGCGCCTCGGTATTGCCGCGCGAGTGCATCTCGGCGTGGCCCTTCGGCTCAATCCACATCTCGTGGCCAGCGAGCAGGCCGAAGATTCCTTCTTGGCCCGGCTCAGGTCGCGACGCGCGGCAGTCGACGCACTTGGTGGCGTCGTGACGCGTGTAGTGCTCAGGCTCTTCGTACGTGCTGATGTACCCCTCGTAGTTGCGCAGCACCACCTTGTGGTCGCTGTATGAGATCAGATAGTTCGGCATCACTGGAATCTTGCCGCCACCACCTGGTGAGTCAATGACGTAGGTCGGCACCGCGTATCCGCTGGTGTGGCCGCGCAGACCCTCGATGATCTCGAGGCCCTTGCCGACTGGTGTACGGAAGTGACCTGAGCCTTCAACAAGGTCGCACTGATAGATGTAGTACGGGCGGATGCGATTCTCGACGAGCTTGTGCACCAGCTTGCGCATGATGTGCACACAGTCGTTTACGCCCGCGAGCAACACCGACTGGTTGCCAACTGGGATGCCGGCGCGGGTGAGCTTGTCAACGGCGCGCGACACTTCGGGGGTGATCTCCTGCGCATGATTGAAGTGCAGGTTCATCCAGAGTGGGTGGTACTTGGCGAGCATCTCGCAGAGCTCGTCGTCAACGCGCTGCGGCATGAAGACTGGCACGCGTGAGCCGATGCGAATGATCTCGATGTGCGGAATGTCGCGCAGGCCGCGCAGGATCTTCTCGAAGAGCTTCGGTGCCAGGGTGAGCCCGTCGCCACCGCTGATCAGTACGTCGCGCACCTGTGGTGTGCGGCGAAGATAGTCGAGCTGGGCCTCGTGATCCTTGCTGTTGAAGTTCTGCGTTGGGTCGCCGACGATGCGCGAACGCGTGCAGTAGCGGCAGTACGAGGCGCACTGCGTAGTGACGAGCATCAGCACGCGATCTGGGTAGCGGTGCACCAGGCCCGGTACTGGGGAGTGACGATCCTCGCCGAGCGAGTCTTCCATCATGGCGGTGAAGGCCTGCTGCTCTGAGCCGACCGGAATCACCTGGCGACGGATTGGATCGTTCGGATCCTTCGGGTCGATCAGGCTGATGAAGTACGGGGTGATGTCGACGCGGAACTTCCCGTCGGCGGAGAGGCCTTCGCGCTCGTCGTCGGTGAGCTCGAGGATCTCGCCGATCTCTTCGAGCGAGTTGACGCGGTTGCTGAGCTGCCAGCGCCAGTCGTCCCACTGCTCGTTCGGCACATCGGCCCACTTTGGGGCGCGGCGGCTGCGGAGTGGCTGACCATCGGCACCCACGGCCTTGGCCGGATCGCGCGGATTCACCCAGGCGGCATCGGCGGCGGCGACCGCGATAGCGTTGCTCTTCAGGATCTCCGTTGCGTCCATCTCGTGCCTCCTACTCCCAGGCGGGTGCCCCATGGGGGCTGGATAGGGAGTATGCACGCTGGATAGCCGTCTGGGTAGCCCCCGCTAGGTAAGGAGCGTGACCGCCGCAGGGCGCACGGTAAAACGTGCGGGGAGGCGCCCCACGATCTCGCCGTCGGCCTCAATCTCGACGGCGCGGGCATCGGGACCACCGGCCGGGGCGGCGAAGACGCTGGCCCCCTGGGAGACGGTCACCTTCGGGTGCGCGTAGTGGGTTCCCTTATAGAGGAGCGGCAGGCTGACCACGAAGTCGCTGCGGGCGATGTCGCCGAAGCGCACCACCTCAAATCGCCCGTCATCAATGCGCGCCGGCGGCGCAACATGCATGCCACCGCCGAACCAAGCGCCATTGGCGATCGCCATGGCGGCAACGGGGCCGCGCTCGGGCGCGTGCGTGTCGACGCGTGCCTCCACCAGATCGGGGGCGTAGCTCGCACCCGCACGCACGGTGGCGAGTCCAAAGGCCAAGGCGCCCGCATGACGCTTGAGTTGCGGGTACTCCTCAAGGGCGTGGGCAATGCGAGCCGTGACCCCGAATGAGGCGATGTTCAGGAAGAGGCGCACGCTCCCGTCGCTGAGTTCAATCTGGCCGACATCAATGGTGCGTGCGGTGGCACCGTGCGCCAGGTGACGAGCAGCCTCCACGGGTTTGCGCGAGATGCCGATGGTGCGCGCAAAGTCGCGGCCAGTGCCCGCAGGAATCAACCCCAACTGTACCGCGGCAATGCTGCCATCGGGTTGGCGAAGGCCATTAAGCGCCTGGCTCGCGGTGCCATCACCGCCGAGCACGGCGATGCGCGTTACGCCGTTCGCCACCGCTTCGCGCACGATGCGCTGCGCAGGCCGATCCTCGCCCGCACGCGTGACCGCAATTTCAAACTCACCCCAGGATTTGAGCTCTTCGAGCACACGCGAGAGGACGCGTCCGGCGCGGCCAGCACCAGCGGCAGGATTCACCACCAGGAGTGTGCGCGGCGAACTCATGGTCTATCGCGCGACGAGGAAGCCGCGGCCGATCGGATCGTTCTCGTCGAGAACGAAGCGCGCGCTCCCCGTCATGTGCGCACTGCCGCGCACCTCCGGAATCACCGCGCTACGACCAGCCCACGTTTCGGTCCGCACCACGCGCCCGCGGAATACCGACTCACGGCCGAGGATTGATTCAATCGCAATCTCTTCGCCAGTCTTCACCAAGCCGCGTGCATGCAGCACCGCTAGTCGCGCGGAAACACCTGAGCCGGTTGGTGAACGATCCACCTCGCCCTCGGCGAAGAGGCAGAGGTTGCGTGAGTGGTGAGAAGGATCTTCGGGTGGCCCCGAGATGATCGTGCCGTACAAGAACGAGAGGTCGGCCTCCTCAGGATGCGAAACGCCGAGCGCTGTGGTGAGTGCACCGCCAGCACGCAGTGCGGCACGGCCCGCGTCGGTAATCGCTCGACCCGCAGCTGCGAGTGCGGCAGCGTTCTCGGCGCGCATCTTGATGCCGAGCTGTGCCGCATCGATGAGCGCATAGAAGGCACCCCCGTAGCCAACATCAACGGTGAGCGATCCGTAACCCAGAACATTGATCGCAACGTCAAGTGCTGCGGCGAACGACGGGACGTTCTCAAAGGTCACCTCGTGCACGCGCGGCCAGAACATTGATCGCAACGTCAAGTGCTGCGGCGAACGACGGGACGTTCTCAAAGGTCACCTCGTGCACGCGCGGTGTACGCCTAGATGCGTGCGCAGCAGCGAGCTCGCTCTCGTGCACATGTGCAACGGCGCGCACGAGGCCGCACGGTGCATCGATGCCAATCGGTGTTGCGATTCCTGTAGCCGCAATCGCGCCGCTCTCAACCAGCGCAGTGGCGAGTGCAATGGTGCCGTGACCACACATGGTCGAATAGCCCTCGTTATGCATGAAGAGCACGCCGACCTGCGCCTCGTTGTGATCGGGCGGAACGAGAATGCCGCCATACATGTCGGCGTGGCCGCGCGGCTCCCACATCAGCATCTTGCGCAAGTGATCGTGTTGCTGCAACGCAGAGCGGCGTCGTTCCAGAATGGTGTTGCCGGCAAGTTCTGGGTAGCCGCTCACCACAATGCGGAAGGGCTCTCCAGCGGTGTGATAGTCGAGCACCTCAATTGCAGCACTCGCTGCGGCAGGTGGGGCGTCAATGCGCAGGCGCGGTATCGAGCGACTCATCGCGCGAGCAGCGTTCCTACGTTCTGCTTCTCGGCAAGATCCAGAAGCAGTTCGGCGT
>JAPLHR010000067.1 GCA_026389535.1 Chloroflexota bacterium | reverse complement strand
GCAACCCTCTACCTCTCTGGCGGCGGACTCGGACGCTCAGCCCACGCATGGCCCGAGGCGCTGCACTGGCTCGCCGCGCAGCCTGGCCCCCTGCTGCTCGCCTCTATTGCCTCAGACGATGATCGGCAGGCGCGCTCCCTCCAGCAACTCCTATCGGCCGCCGGTCGCGAAGCCGCTCTCGTTGCCCACCTGCCGCATGAGGTCGCCGAGCCGACCACCCTCTTCCTCTGTGGCGGCGATGCAACACGCCTGCTTGATCAACCAGAGCGAGTGCGTGAGCTGACGAACGCCATCACGCTGCCTAACCTCACGATCATCGCCGACTCTGCATCGGCGATGGCGCTCGGTCGGCGCGCCGCCTCGTGTACCTGTGGTGGCCACGCCATTCGCGTGATTGATGGCATCGGCGCGCTCGGCGCGTGGAGCATTCTGGCGCACGCCACTGGTGGCAACGATGAGCGACTTGCCGACCTTGCCGATGCGGCGTTGCCAAACGGTGGCCCACGACTTGCGCTGCCAACCGGCGCTGCCGTTGAAGTGCTCGGCCTTGGGTCGCGCACGTCGGGAGAGCCTGGCGGTCTCGACTTTAGAAGTGCACCCTGGTCACAAGCGAGTGCACACCGCAGCGGCGCGCACTAGAAAATACAACACGCTACGGCGCGCGCTTTTCAACGTAGCGACAACGCGCGCGAATCGGACAGCGCCCGCAATCTGGGCGGAGTGCATCGCAGTGTCCACGACCGTGACGAATGAGGGCGACGTGCGCCTCGTACATGCGCGATGGTTCCACTAGATCGAGCCAGGCGTCGTGAGCGAACTGCAGACTCGCCTTTGGTGGCAGCAGGCCGATCCGTTTTGAGACGCGCTCCACATGTGTGTCGACCGGCATCAGTGGCACGCCAAAACAGAAGAGCATCACGATGGAAGCGGTCTTTGGGCCGATCCCCGGAATGGCGGTGAGCCAGTCGCGCGCCGCCAGCGGCTCCATTGCTGTAAGAAACGAGAGGTCATACGCCCCGCTCCGTTCGCGCGTAGCACGGAGTGCCGCCTTGATGCGCGGCGCCTTCTGCGCCGCAAGCCCGCCGCTCTTGATCACGGCGGCGAGGGAGCGCACCGGCGCCGCCTCAACAGCGGCCCAGTCTGGGTAGCGGGCGCGGAGCGCCGTAAAGGCGCGTTCCGCATTGGTGTCGCTGGTGTTCTGGCTCAGGATCGTGGTGACGAGCTCACTGATCGGGTCCATGCGCGGCTTCCAGACCGGGGTGCCATAGAGGGTGGCGAGACCAGATAGGGCGTCCTCGACCACCCCAGGGCGACGCTTCTTCAGCTGCTTCACCCAAGCCTGGGCCGGGCTGATTCGTGCGGAAACTGGCCGTTTTCGTGCGGGTGGCATGCCCGCATCGTAGTCCCCAACGGCGGCACATTACGGTGCGCCAAGTGCGCCCAGGCGGGCATTACGCCCCGTTAACCCTCATCCTGTCCCCTGACCGAAGCAGCGGCGTGTCCGCGTCGCGCGTTCGGGATAGGGAGGAACAACATGGCTACACGTAACGCCGCACGCGGCGTCAAGATCACCGTTCCGGCGACCTGGATCGCCTCGTGGACCCTCTACGACCTGGCCAACACGATCTGGTCGTACGGAATCTTCTCGTACGCGATCGGCCTCTATTTGACGAGCGAGAACGGCCTCGGTGAGTCACAGGGAAACCTGTGGCTGCAGATCTCGATCGCCCTCTCCGTCGGTATCAATGCGTTGATCTCGCCGGCGATTGGCGCCATCTCTGATCGAGCGGGGCGACGGCTCCCGTATCTCCTCTTCTTTACCCTTCTCGCAATCATTCCGGCGATCTTCATCCCGTCGGTGCCGGTCGGCATGGGCGTGGTGCTCTTCTGCATCGCCAACTTCGGCTACCAGTCATCGCTGGTCTATTACGACGCAACGATCAAGCTGGTCAGCACGCCGGAGAACCGCGGTTGGGTCTCAGGCCTTGGTAACGGCCTTGGCTACCTCGGCACGATTCTTATCGGTGTGATCATCCTCTTCGGTGGGCTCACCGTTGAGCAGGTCTTCGTTCTTGCGCCAATTCTCTTCGGTGTCTTGGCGATTCCAATCTTCATCTTTATTAAGGAAGTTCCAGAGCCAGCTGGTAAGCCTGTCAGCGGCAACTCTCTGATGGCGACCCTTGGCACGATTCGTGAGCTTGGGAAGTACCCAGGTCTGAAGCGCTTCCTTACGGCACGCTTCTTCTACACCGACGCACAGAACACCGTGATCTCGATCATGGCGATCTTCGCGGTGCAGGCGGTCGGCTTCACCCAGAGCCAGGCGAACTATGTGCTCGTTGCACTGGCAACAACCGCAGTGATTGGTGGCCTCGTGTGGGGACGCCTCACCGATAGCCGAGGGCCGAAGGCAACGTTGAATCGCGTGCTCGCCCTCTGGGCGGTGGCGCTCGTCATTGGCTCGCTCTTCGTCTCACCAATTCCGTTCATTGTGGCCGGCGTGGTGCTCGGCTTCGGCTTCGGCGGCCTCTCGGGCGCCGACCGAATCCTTATGTACCGCCTCTCGCCACCGAAGCAGCTCGGTGAGTTCTACGGTCTCTACGGTCTCGTAGGCAAGGGCTCACAGGTGATCGGCGGACTGCTCTATGGCGGCACAATCTTCTTCCTGCATCCAGTGCTCGGCAACGGTGCGTACACGATCGGCTTGCTGACCCTGCTCGCAACGATGCTCGTGGGCTGGTACCTGCTGCAGGCAGTGCCGGAGAAGCGCGAAGGCTGATAATCGACGCGCTCGGAGCGCTGCGTTAGCGAATGCGCGCAGCGCTCCAGCGAGTCAGCGCCGGGCCCCAGGCCCGCTCGCCATCACCTTTACTAATCGCATCCAACTCAACAAGGCCGTTGATCGCGTCGGCGATCTCTGCGCTGCTCCATTTGCGCGCCGCCTCTGCGAGCTTGCCGGCGGGAAACTCATGCATGCCAATCGTGCGAGCTGCCGTAGCCACTGACGCACCCTCAACAACCGTTGCGCCGTGAATCTGCGCGAGGTCGCGCATCTTGCGATGCAAAGGCGAAGAGCGAGCCAACCCCGCGATCGGCAACGAGTGCATCAACGGCACGCAGTGAGATTGGGCCGGTAGGAATCGCCAGCATCAACTTCTCGAGCTCCACCACCGACGTCATGCGAATGCCACTGCGATCAAGGTCGGGCTCACGTACCTCAGCACCGAGCCGCTCGGCGATTGACTTCGCCGCATCGCCAGCAATCTCGCGACCGGCGCTCTTCGCGCGCGCCAGTAACCATGATGCCAACTCGCCAGGGCCAGGGGAGATGCACGAGACGATGCTGCCACCGCGATCCTGCACCAGTAGTCCAAGCTCTCCAGGTCCGTCGGGTCGCATTCCATTGAGTTTCGGCTGGCGCGAACGCTGATCCACTAAGACGACGCCGTTCCCTGGGGCCATGTTGACGAGGGTGTCGGTGAGGTTGGCACGCAGATCCTTGGTCCTGCCGAGTAGCCCTGCCCCTGCGACTACGACGAGTGAACCTCCCCCGAAGAGGCCCCCAGTATCAAGGCGCCGGCGCAGTTCGCCCAGAGTGCTCACCGCCTGTTCCGAGCTACGCCCCTCAGCCTTGAGGCGCACCTTCTCGGGGAGCCCACCTCCCATAGGGTCCTCGGCGGCCATGCGGGCGCCCAGCGCCGCCACCGCCTCCTCGATGAGGAGGAGGTCGTCGCCCCAGGCTAGGAGGATCGGTGCCGTTCCCATGGGCGGATCCTAGCGCGTGGGATGGGGCAGCCTGAGGCACCACCTGCGGCGCTAACTGATGCGAGACGGATTGGCCAAACTGCATCGGCGGCTGCTGCGCTTGGAGCGCGGCGACCAACCGCTGAGCGCGCGGGGGCAAGGCGTTCGCCACTTCCGCTTTGAATCTTGATCTGATCTGGATGTTGCAACGGCACGGTGATGGTCACGGTGCCGTTGAGGTCGGTTCGCTCAACTGCGGCACCCCGCTCTCCGAGGCGTTGAAGGGTTTCAGCAGCGGGGTGACCATACGTGTTTTTTACCCCAACTGACACAACTGAAACGCGTGGATTAAGCACGTTCAGCAGAGCCCTACTCGCTGATCCCTTGCTGCCGTGGTGTGGTGTCTTGAGAAAATCAACGGGGGCGCCGATGTTCCGAATGATGCGCGCGTCGATGTCGCTCTCAATGTCACCTGTGAACAGCGCACTAAAGCCTGGTACATCTAGCCGCAAGACGATCGACCGATCATTCAGCGCTTGGCCATCGTTCCCAGGTGGTAGCGACAGGTACGTTTTATCTGGCCAAAGGACATTTAACCGTGCAGCTCCAAGCTGGAGCCTGTCTCCGGTAAAGACCTGGTGGTATGAGATGCGACTCCGCTGCAAAATTTCCCTCCAACTTGATGCAGCCGGCCCCCCGCCGCGATCTTCTGAACCGATGACTGAGGTGATGCGGTATCGATCAAGGAGTTTCGGAAGTCCGGCGAGGTGGTCCTCATGCGGGTGGCTAGCCACAAGGAGATCAATGCGACGATCCCACGCTGGGATAATTCGATCTAGCTCAGCGCTAAGGCGCGACGGGTCAGGACCGCCGTCAATCAACATGCGACGACCAGATACCTCAACAAGGATCGCGTCGCCCTGCCCAACATCGAGCGTAGTGATGCGGAGTGATCCACGCGGCGCGGCGCTGCTAAGTGAGGTGAGCGCACTCACTGCGATCAACACGGCGATGCCAAACGCTAGGCGCTCCGTTGCAGGGCTTGAGGAGACGGCCTCTTCATCGGCTCGCCTTCGCGTGCTTTGTGGCTCATCTCGCAGGAGAATCCAGATTCCAACTGTGCCAAGAGCCAGACCAATGCTGAGCGTGGCCTCACGAGGCACCTCGATGCCGCCAGCGGGTAGGTGTGCGCCGATCTGGGCGATCCACGCGGCAGCACTAAAGAGTGCCGTTGCGGGGAGGGCCAGCAGGCTCGGCACGATTGCGAGTTGAGGCGGCAGTATGCGCACCAGCTCACCAGCAAAGGTTGCGAGAATCGCCGCGGCAGTGGCCGGAGCAATGAGAGGGGCGATCAAGAGCGTCAGGGGGATTGACCAGACCGCAACACGCCCAAAGAGGGCGATGACAAGCCCGAGTGTTGCAGCCTGGGCGGCAAGACTCACAGCGACATCCGCACCTATGAAGGACCAGCCTGTGCGGAGTTGTCTGGGAAGTCGCTCGCCAAACGCTGTGGCGTTCTCGGACCAGCGCTGACTCTTGGCGAGTAGCCCGGCAGTCGCCAGCGCTGAGAGGCGAAAGCCAGTGTCAGCCGCAATCGCTGGGTCGAGCACCATCAGCGCAAGCACGGCGTGCGAGAGCGCCACCGCCCCGGAGCCAGGCCGACCGGATGCCGCACCGATCAGTGCGGCGGCAGCCATAAAGCTTGCGCGGATCACGCTGGCGCTCGCACCGGCAAAGAGGCCATACGCGATCGCAACGAGGATCAGCAGCGGGCGCCGACGCTTGGCAGGGAACCGTTTGGCGAAACGATCAGCAACCGCCATGGTGATCGCAACGTTCCAGCCAGAGAGGGCAACAACGTGTCCGAGTCCCGTCGCCGTAAAGTCTGCCGCAAGACGTTCGTCGACCCGCTCGCGCAGTCCGATCACGATTGCCGCGGCAAGCCCGCCGGCGGGCGCTGGGAGCACGCGCTCAATGGCGTCACCGAGGGCAGCTCGGAGTGACTCTAGGGGGCTACCGCGGGAGAGGATCTGCACGTTCCGCGTTCGCGCCGTCGCTGAAATCCCGCGAATGCGTAGACGTTCTTGAGAATCGGGCGTTACGGACCGCTGCGTAAGTGTCGCAAGCAGGGTGTCGCCAGTGCGCACACTTGGATTTGGCGGCGCCTCAACTTGAATGTGTATTCCATCTACTTCCATGATGAACCGTTGCGCTCCACGGAGTGGAGCAAGGAGTGCTGCAACCTGCCCACGGATCTCACCCACCGGTACCAGGGCCGCTGCACCATCTGCAGGAGGAATGGGTGGACCAAGAAGCGCTACGCGCGCGCTGATGAGTAGAACGCCAAGGAGTGCTGCTCGGATGAGATCGTTCGCCCTGAGATGCGCGTTCCGTGCCAACAGCGCCAGTAAAACGAGTGAGCCGAGCGCAAGAGCGGGTGCGCCGGCACGTAGAGCTGAGGCGGGGAGGGGCAACAGCCACACGTGTGCCGTCGCAACAGCCGCAATGGCTGCCCAGCCGGCACGCCCTCCAAGTCGCGGCGCTCCGCGGCGCCGGTCACTCACGGTGTGACGAGCAGTCGAATCTGCTGCAGAACTCGATCGCTGATGATCCCTCGCGTGCGGAGATCGTCAACGATGAGAAACGGCGCCTCTTTGCGCGCCGCAATGATCTTCGCTGCCGTAACAGGGCCAATGCCCGGCAGCGTGTCGAGCTGCTCTGCGGTCGCGGTATTCAAATCAACTTTTCCACCAGTAGCGGTTGTCGCAACCGAGCCCGCTACGTCTGCTGCCGCGATGTCTCCAGGGGCGGCGTAGAGCGTTCCGCAGAGAATTCCCTGCACGCCGAGCAGAAAGCGGTCATCTCGCGATGGAATTCGTATCGCAGAGCCGTCTGTCAGCGGTGCGGCGAGGTTGAGGCAGATCTCGATGCGGAGCGGATCGATGCGCTCCCCCCACCCACCAGCGGCCGTAATGGCATCAATTAGCCGAGATCCGGCAGGGAGCGGGTAGACGCCAGGGATACGAACCGCACCACTGACCTCGACGCGAATTACAGCGCCCGCAATCAATTCCTGGGGGACCTCTAAAGATTCTGTCGGCGCTGGTTCAACCGTGTACTCCGGCTCAGCGAAGAAGCTGAGGATCAGGGCGACTGCGAGTACGGAACCAATGATCAGCGCCGGCCATCGATATCGGTGCAACACGAATGCATCGTGCGGTCCGCGAGGTATTACGCACGTACCGCGCCAATGCGGTGTGGCCCGCGGCTAGATCTGCTTAAGCTTGGGCAGCACCTCTTCGGCGAAGCGGATCATCGACTCCTCGTCGTGCGGGGTAGAGAAGCCGGCAATCAGGTGGCGGTAGCCGATCTTTAGGTATGGAGCGAGGTGCTCCACGATCTGATCGACGGTGCCAACCGGCTGGTTTTCCCAAGCTGGTTCAATGCCGTTCGCGGCGAACTGGGCCTTGTGGATGCGCAGGGCCTCGGCGGCATCGTTGCGAATCACCACGT
>JAPLHR010000007.1 GCA_026389535.1 Chloroflexota bacterium | reverse complement strand
GCCTCAAGATCGGCGGCACTGATTCGCCCACTCCCCGTAAGGCGGCGAAGTGAGGCCCGAAGACTGCTACCGAGCGCGTCAAACATGCCTAGAGTGTACGCTCGCGCGATGGCAGCTCAAAAACGAACCCCGAAGGGGCAAGGCGGACTCCAGGACCTGACTCCGCTCGTGCGCAGCGACGTCAACGTGCTGATCAGCGCACAGGCGATCTCAACCTATGGCTCGTTTATCACCAGGGCTGCCCTCCCCCTCCTTGCGATCATTGGCCTTGGCATCAATGCAGCCGAGGCGGCCGCCCTTGCGGCGGTCGACCTCATCGCTGGTGCCGTGGTGAGCCAGTTCGCAGGCGTGTGGATTGACCGACTCCCCCGCAAGCCCGTCCTCATTGGCACCGACCTCCTTCGCGCGTTGCTGCTCGGCACGATTCCGCTCGCCGATGCGCTCTTCGGTGGCGTCACCCTCCCCCACCTCATTGCGGTGAGTGCCCTCTGCGGCATGTGCGCCACGACGTTCGACATCGCTGAGCGGAGCTACGTTGCGGGGCTCGTCAACTCTTCGGCGTTGCGCGCCGTACTGGCTCGAACCTTGGGGATCCGTGGCGCAGCTGAGTTCTTCGGATTTGGTTCAGCTGGGCTTCTCATTGGAGCGTTCGGTGGGCCGGCAGCGATTGGCATTGACGCACTCACCTACATCGCCTCGGCGGTCCTTATCGGGTTCCTTCGCGTCGCGGAGCCGAAGCTACCGTCGGCCGCTACTAGGGCAAGTTTCCGCCGGGAGCTTGCCGACGGGTTGAAGGCAACCTGGTCCGTCGCGATCATGCGCCCGCTACTGATTTCAACGTTTGTGATCGGACTCTATTTCGGTCTCTTCCGCTCCTCGTACCTGCTCTTTGTCACCAATGGACTCGGGCTTGGACCAGAGGCGATTGGCCTGGTCATCGCAACCGGCGGTATCGCCGCGTTCCTTGGAGGAGTGCTCACGGAACGCATCTCCAACCTCCTCGGTGTCGGGCGTGCGATCTCCGTGAGCCTGGCGATCGTGGGCTTTGGCCTCATCCTTGTACCGCTCGCGCCAGGTGCAACAGTCCTTGGATTCGCCATGCTCATCGGCCACCAGTTACTCAGCGATGGCTTTGAGACGGTGTGGGAGGCAAATCAGGCGGCCATCCGTGGACGCGTGCTACCCGCCGCCTTTCAGGGACGCGCAAACGCCGCAAATGATGGTGTCGGCATCCTCGGTCGACTTCTGGGGATCATTGTTGGTGGCGTGATCGGGAGCTCTGTGGCTGGGAGTGGCGTTGCGCTCCTCGTGGGAGGCGGCGCCTCTATCGCCGTCGGCCTATTCGTAGCGGTCTCTCGTCTGGGAGTAATCCAGGCGATCTCGCAGATTCCAGCGTCAGGAACCCGTAGGCGCGCCTAGCAACCCGTCGACGTAGGCCTCAGCGGCGAACGGCACGAGATCAGTCGCACGCTCGCCGGTGCCGATCCAGCGAATCGGTAGACCCAACTCGCGACGTACCGCCAGTGCCACGCCACCGCGTGCGCCGCTATCGAGCTTCGTGAGGACGATCCCGTCGATCCCCGCCGATGCGTCAAATC
Organism: Chloroflexota bacterium; assembly: GCA_026389535.1. Taxonomy (GTDB): domain Bacteria; phylum Chloroflexota; class Limnocylindria; order Limnocylindrales; family Limnocylindraceae; genus Limnocylindrus. Next base: position 7,144 of record JAPLHR010000007.1, on the reverse strand, counting down.
CACGCGCTTGGGCAAGTCCGTTCTGCCCGGCTGTGCCATCCAACACGAGCAGCACCTCAACGGTGCGAGTCGGGGCAACCTTCGTCACGACGCGTCGAATCTTGGCGAGTTCGTCCATCAGACCGCTTCGTGTTTGCATGCGACCGGCGGTGTCGATAATCACGGGAGTGAAGTCCCGCGCCACGGCAAGGGTCAGCGCATCATGAATTGCGGCGGCAGGGTCGCCACCTGGACGACCCTCGACCACCTCGACCCCTTCACGAACACCGAGCGCGCGTAACTGGTCGATCGCCGCTGCGCGGAATGTATCTGCAGCAACGAGGAGGGGCGAGAGGCCAGCGCTTTTGGCACGGGCCGCGAGCTTCGCCGCGGTGGTCGTCTTCCCTACGCCATTGACGCCAACGAGCAGCACCACATCTGCCTCATCGCTCAGGTTGGCTGGGTCCTCACCGAGCAAGCTGAGTGCGGCTGCCCGCACTCGAGAACGCCCATCTGCGCCGTCACCATCGCGTGCCGCCTGAATGAGTGCGGTGGTGGCTACGAGCCCAACATCGCTGGCGAGCAGTGCCTCCTCGATTTCCCGCCAGTCAGGCTCTGGCGCAATGAATCGACGGAGAACCTTTGCAAGTGGGTTAGAGGATGGGGTGGTGGCTTCGGCCACGCGCTTCTCATCGTCGAGTGAACTCTTTCGCCAGAAGGCGAGTTTCAACGCGCCGCCTCACGCTCAGCGCGCGCCTGATCGGCGATGCGCTTCGCCTCATCCAGGCGCAGCCCGAAGACACGACTTGCGGCATCTTCGCCAACCGTCACGCCCCAGAGGCTATCGGCCACTTCGACCGTGCCCCGGTTATGTGTAATCACCACGACCTGGGTGCGCTCACTCAGCTCGCGAATCGCGTCACCGAAGCGCGTCACATTCGCCTCGTCGAGCGCGGCATCAACCTCGTCGAGGACCACGAATGGGAGTGGTCGCACCGCCAACATGCCGAGCAGGAGCGCTACGCCAGTGAGTGCCCGCTCTCCGCCTGATAGAAGTGAGAGCTGCTGTCGACGCTTCAGTGGTGGGCGTGCATCAATCTCAACTCCGGGTCGGCGCGACTCGCCGTCATCAGCGAGGCGCAACTGCGCATCTCCGCCGCCGAAGAGGAGCTGGAAGTTCGATGCGAACGTGGTCTGCAGTGCAGAGAACTGCTCAGCAAAGGTTGACTCAACGAGCAGGTCAAGCTCCCTCATCAGCGTTGCCGCCTTCTCGATCGCACCGTCAAGATCGCGCGTCTGCACCTCGAGTGACTCGAGTCGAGAGCGAAGCTCTTGGTGCTCCATCACAATGCTGGCGCCACCAGCCTCAAGTGGCCCGATCTTGCGCCGCAGGCGCTCCAGGGCACGCAACTCTTCAGGATCAGGCGCAACGAGTGGCACGGAGGAGTGCTGCCCCTCCCAGTAGAGGGCAAGGGCTGCCGCCTGCTGGCGCGCGAGCGCCTCACGTGCAGTGGTGTCCCCTTCGGCGAGAACCTCGGCGTCATCGGCGGAAGCGACGGTGCGCAGTGCAACCGGGATTCCGGCGGTCTTCAGAGAGGCGGCGGCCGAAGGCTGCAAGGTCTCCACTCAACTCTTCAATGAACCGCTCGCGCTCAAACTCAACCGCCTGTGCATCGCGTTCGAGCGGACGCAGCGCCTCATCGAGATGCTGCTCACGGGTGCGGAGACCGCGCTTCGCCTCTTCATCTGTCGCGATCTCGCTCTCAATCTCAACCTGTAGGGCCGCCTTGGCCTGCACCCCCTCTTCACGCTGCGTTGCGGCGGCGCGGGCTGCTGTAGCGAGGCCGGACTGTTCGGCGAGCTGGGCGCGGAGATTCGCGACGCGCGTCTCAAGTGCACCGCGCTCCTCTGCGGCTCGGGTGATCCGCGCAGATGCACCAGCAACGGTGGCATCGCCACGTGCGCGCGCCAGCTCCCAGGTGCGCAGTGCCGCTCGGTCTGTCTCGACGGCAGTGGCGAGATCGGCGCGTCGGGTGGTCAACTCTTCAACACGGGCTCGCCACTGTGTTGCAGCGTCGGTGGCAACCGCCTGCTCCGGGGTGAGGGCAATCTCATTTAGCCTTGCCTGGGCTGCGGTAACGGCGGCATCGAGCCTGCCGATACGCTCCGCCCGCTCCGACGTGCTTCGACGGACCGCGTCGCGGCGGCGCTCAGCCTCTGCGCGTGCCGATTCGGCAGCCCGAAGCGCTGCTCGTGTGCTCACCTCGGCGTCACGCCCCTGCGTGAGCCGTGACTCCGCTGACGTGAGGGTGCCCGCCCCCACGGTGGCCTCACTTCGCAGGGCTGCCGCTGTGGCACGCAGCCGCTCCGTTGCGGCGGCGGCACGGCTGATCTCTGAGTCAACGAGGGCATCCTCTGGCTCCGTCTCACGAATGACGACACCACCGTGCCGCACCACGGCGCCGGCGCGCGTCACGATCGTGCCGCCGAGCGGAAGATCGGCGAGGGCGCTCAGTGCAGCGGCAACGCTTGGCGCAACAAAGACACTGGCGAGGAGGCGTCCGAGCAGCCCATCCGGATCGCTGACGATCTCGCTGCTGAGCGATGGGAGCGTCGGGTGTGTCGTTGCACCAATCGCGTCGGCACCATCAATAAGGAGTGCCCCCTGCTCATCATCAAGCAGGCTTGCACCACGCTGATCAACAACGAAGCCGCGCGCCAACGCACCAAGGGCGGCGAGGACTGCGGTGCGCCCCTCTTCACGAAGTTCAACACCGGCGAGCAGGCTTCGACCACCAATGGCATGCGCCGCCTTGGAGAGTGCGCGCTCTTGCAGCGCTGCTCGACGCGTCTCCAGTGCGGTGAGTCGACCGGAGAGTGAGGCGGCCTCCGCCTCTGCGGCGCGAGCGGCACGTTCGCTCTCGCCAACGGTTGCACGGGTGGCGGCGGCGCCTGACTCTGCTTCGGCAAGTTCACGGGACGCAGCGGCGAGACGGGCCGCGGCATCGCTCGCGGCGGTCGCAGCGAGAATAAGTACGCTCTCGGCTGCCGATGGATCTTCACTGGCGCCGTCTGCGGTTACGGCGGTGCGCTCCGCTTGGAGTCGCTCAAGGCGGGCGGTGAGATCTGCGCGCTCCACTTCGCGTGAGCGCTGGGCGCGCGCGGCAGAGTCACTGCTCCCCTCTCCAGTGCCCTCGGTTAGGGCTTGAAGCTCGCGGCGCGCGGCAGAGAGGTCGGCATCAAGGATCTCGAGTGCGGCAACGGCCTCTGCGTCGACGGCAGGTGCCGCAGCGGCGCGCAGTGCCTCAACCGATGCGATCTCTGACTCAGCGACGGCAACCTCCGTCGCAATGCGCTCCACATCGCGCGACAGGGCGGAGGATTCAGCGTCAACGCGGGCGTGTGCCCGCTCAGCAGATTCACGGGCCTCGCGCGCCGCCTCAAGGGCGCGTCGAGCAACGTCGAGATCGGTACGGGCGAGTCCAAGGCGCTCGCGGCGGCGATGGGCCTCTTCGTCGGCGTTACGGAGCTGTTCGCGAATGGACTGCAGCTCGCTGGTCACCGTTGAGAGTTGGCCACCGATGCGCACTCGTCGCGAGGCGATCGAGGCGCCGCGTGCCGCTCCGAGCGCGGCGATGCGCTCTACCGCTTCGGTCAGCAGCTCTTCGCGACCAGCCTCCTGCTTGGCAAGGGTGGCGAGGCGACGCTCTTGTGGTCGGAGGGTGCCGAGGATCTCTTCGACGCGGGCGCGATTGTCGATCGCCTCCTTCATTTCGGTTTCAGCTCGTGCACGGCGTCGCTCATGGCGCGCGGTGCCGGCGAACTCTTCGACGAGCGCGCGGCGCTCTTCAGCCTTGAGGCTCAGCGCCTGGTCAACAGCACCTTGACCGATGAAGAGGAGGCCGTTCTCGGCGAGGCCCGCACCATCAAGCAGCTCGTTGAGATCGCGGAGGCGAATCTTCTCGCGATTGAGCAGGTACTCCTGGCCACCACCGCGATCGGCGCGGCGGGCGATCTCAATCTCGGTGAATGGCAGATCGAAGAGGCCATCCTCATTGGCGATGGAGAGCGATACCTCGGCGAGGCCCAGGGGGCGGCGCCTCTCTGATCCTGCGAAGATGACCTCTTCCACACGCTTCGAGCGAATGCCGCGACCAGCCTCGCCGAGCGCCCAGCGCAGGGCATCCACCACGTTCGACTTGCCGCTTCCGTTTGGTCCAACGATCGCGGTGATCCCTGGGGTGAAGGCGATGGTCGTCTTGTCGGCGAAGGTCTTAAAGCCGCTCAGTCGCACCTCGCGCAGTCGCAGGCGGCTCACTTTTCACCTCCGGCGGTGATGCCGAGCAGGTCGATGGCGGCCTCAGCGGCGGCGGCTTCAGCGGCACGGCGACTGGGCCCTGATCCGCGCGCTACTTCACTGCCGTCGACGCGCACGACACACTCATACGTGCGGTCGTGCTCGGGACCGGTGGTCGCGACAACGTCGTATCGCGGCAGGGAGCCGTTGCGCGCCTGTGTCCACTCCTGCAGCAGGGTCTTGATCCCCTTGCCGAGTGCGGCGCGAGGTGCGGCGAGCTCGGCGCCCATGTGCCCTTCAATGAATGTGATGGCGGCGGCGAAGCCATGGCTCAGGTAGATCGCGCCGATGAGCGCTTCGAACGCCGCGGCGAGTGCCGCTGGACGACGTGCGCCACCGCGAGACGCCTCGCCCTCGCCGAGCATCAGCACCTCGTCGATGCCGATGCGCAGCGCAACCTCGGCAAGTGCGGCGCGTGAGACAACAGCGGCGCGACGCTCAGAGAGGTCCCCCTCCTCGGCTGCGGCGTCATCGGCATAGAGTCGGGCGGCAACGACGGCGCCGAGGATGGCATCGCCGAGAAACTCGAGGCGCTCATTGTCAGCACCGGCCCCAGCTTGGTGGCGACGCGAAGGGTGTGTGAGGGCCAGCTCTACGAGCGCCTCACCCCCTGCTGGAATGCCGAGACGTTCACGCTGCGCTGGGGTCATCGAAAGTGGCGCCACTACGAGCGTCATTGGGGGGAGTGGTGGCACGCCCTACTGGCTGCACCGCGCGAGGCTCGCGCCTCACGCCGGCGGCCAAGGGGCCGCCCCATCTCAGCCCTTCTTCTCGATGATGGCGTTGACGGCGTCCTGGACCGTCTTGATCTTGCCAAGCTCTTCGTCAGCAATGGTCACGCCGAACTTCTCCTCGAGGCCCATCGCAAACTCAACAAGGTCGAGGGAGTCTGCATTGAGGTCTTCGATGAAGGCGGCCTCAGGCTTGACCTTCTCCTTCTCAACACCGAGCTGCTCAACGATATAAGCCTGGAGCTCTTGGAAGATCTGATCCTTGTCGGTCATGAGTTACTCCCTCCGTCTATCTCCGCCGTGACGGCAACCTCGCGAAGCGCGGTGCCGAGCACGCCGTTGACCAGTTTGCGGGCCGGTTCGCCGCTATACGTGCGAGCGAGCGAGGTCCACGCAGCGATCGCCTCGGTCGGCGCCGCCGTGCGGGAGTGTATCACCTCCCCTAGGCCGCACCGCAGGAGGGAACGGTCAATTCGGGCCATTGTTGCAAGGGGGAAGGCGGTGGCGAGGCGCTCAATTGTGGCATCAATTTGCGGGCGGTTTGCCTCCACCACCTCGAGAAGCGGCCGGGACCAGAGGAGCGTCTCCTCGGGGACTTCCCCGGCGGCAATTCGTCGCTCTAGTACCGCCAGCGCGGTGCGCATCCCAAAGTCCGACTCATAGAGGGCGGTGAGTGCATCGCGTCGACCCGCCGTATGGGCACGCGCAGCCGCATCCTTCGGCGCAGCCGAGGCTCGCCGGGTTGCCACCCTACGCCGGCCCGACGGGGAGACCGTCGGGGGCGGAGATGTTGCTCTCAGCGAGCGACGAGGCGATCTGCTCGGTGACGCGCTCGCGCACAGCTCGTGCCGCCGTTGCGCAGGCGAAGTAGACCATGCGCGAACGGGCACGACCATGCGTGATCGCAACGGTCCCCTGCACCCCCAAAAGAATTGCTGCGCCAATCCGCTCGTAGTCGAGCTGGGTGCGAATGCGCGCGATTGAACCGCGCATCAGCAGCGCGGCGATGGGGCCGAATGGGAGCCGACGAAACTCTGCACGGAACATATCGGTGATGGTGGTCGTTACCCCTTCAACAAGTTTGATCGCGACGTTGCCGAGCACCGCATCGCAGACCACCACATCGGCCTCATCGGCGGCAAGGTGGCGCCCCTCAACATTCCCCGTGAAGTTCAGCGACGACTGATCGAGGAGCTCGGTGGCGCGTTGGATGCGCGCATCGCCCTTCCCCTTCTCCTCGCCGATAGAGAGGAGTGCCACGCGTGGATTAGCGACGCCAAGGACGCGCTCCGAGAAGATCTGACCCATATGCGCGTACTGATACAGATTCTCTGGGGTTGAATCTGGGTTCGCTCCAACATCAAGCAGCAGCAGCGGCTTCTCGCGCAAGAGGAACTGCACGGCGATGGCCGGTCGAATCACCCCTTTGATGCGGCCGATGATCAGCACACCCGCAGCCATCCCGGCGCCGGTGTGGCCAGCGGTGACGACCGCATCGGCGAGCTTGTCGCGTACGAGTGTTGCTGCGACGACCATCGATGCGTCTTTGCGTTCGCGCACGGCGATCGCGGGGTTCTCTTCCATAGTGATCACACCTGGGCCGTGAACAATGGAAACATTCGACGGGAGATCGCCACCGGCGATCGTGCGAATGATCTGCTCATCACCGACGAGGGTGAGGTGGTCGCTGGGGCTCTCTTTGGCCCATCGCAGGCCGCCAGGAACAACTTCGGTGGGACCGTGGTCGCCACCCATCGCATCGAGGGCGAGGCGGACAGTGCCGCCCAACGCGCTCATTGTGAGTTAGGCGTCGGCGACGTCCGCGTCCGGCGCAGGTCGACGGATGACCTCGCGGCCGCGATAGGTTCCGCACTCGAGGCAGGCATGATGCGCACGCTTGACGGCGTTGCACTGTGGGCAGCGATCCATGGTGGGAAGCGTCAAGGCATGGTGCGAACGTCGGTCACCCTGACGTGCGTGCGACTTCTTCCGCTTAGGTACGCCCATGTTTTTTGACCTCGCTCGTTGGCGCCCGACTGGGCGCGCCTTGGAGGGGAATCCTACCCGATCGGCGCGC
>JAPLHR010000001.1 GCA_026389535.1 Chloroflexota bacterium | reverse complement strand
ACTACTGGGAGCTGATCGGCGACGAGCCACGGATCAACGAGGAGCTGGCCGCCTATAAGGCCCTCGGCGGCGGCACCCTGGTCGATGTGACCCCCATCGGCATCGGCCGAGACCTGGCGCGGCTGGCCCGCCTCTCAGAGGCGACTGGGCTGCACATCGTGGCCGGAGCCGGCTGGTACCGCCAGGCCTACTACCCCGCCGAAGCGCGCATTGATCGCCGCTCCATCGACGATCTCGCCGACGAGATCGTGCAGGAGTTTGTTGAGGGCCCAGTGCGACCAGGGATCATCGGCGAGATCGGCACCGATAAGCCGTGGGTCACCGCGCAAGAGGAGCGCGTCTTCCGCGCCGCAGCTCGTGCCGCCCTGCGTACCGGCGCGTCGGTCACCACCCATGCGGTGCAGAGCGACGTTGGCCTGGCACAGCTTGCGATTCTTGAAGACGAAGGGCTTGACCCGGCGCGCATTGTCATTGGTCACTGCGACTCGCATCCGCGCATTGAGCATTGGCGCGAGATCGTGCGCCGCGGCGCACATGTGTTCGAGAAGCAGATCTTATTGAGCCAGGACGTGTGCCACGACTCGCAGCTCACCTCATACGGCGGGAACGGCTACACCTATCTGCAGAAGAGCTTCTTGCCGCGCCTAGCTGCTGCGGGTGTGAACGCGGCAACGATCAAGACGATCACCGTCGAGAATCCGGCGCGACTCTTAACGCTGCGCAAGCCCGCCTAGCGGCGCGCGGCGACCAACACCCCGCTAAAGAGGATCAGCGCACCAAGGAGCTGCCCTGGTGCTGGAATCTCGCCGAAGATCAGCGCCCCCGCAACCACAGTCATGAGCGGCTGTACAAAGAGGAGCACCGAGCCAACGACGCTCGGGAGGTGCGGGATCGAGGCGTTGATCAGCGGGTAGCCGAGCACCTGCGACATGAGGGCGAGGAGCACCAGGTAACCAACCCCTGGCCAGAGGTCAGGCGGGAGTAGCGTTCCGCCGGCCGCAGCGATGAGCCCTGAGACGAGGATCGTGCCGATCGCCGCGTCACGCAGCATGCCAAACGGCCCCACGGCGCTCGATCCCGAAGAGATGCGGCGGGTGATGACCAGGTAGAGGCCGTAGAAGCTCGCGGCCCCAAGACCCCAGAGCACGCCGAGGGCGGGGTCGCTGCCGGCCGACACGTTGAGTGCCCCGGCGAACGGGTCAACCACTCGGGCAAGCAGCGCGAGCCCAAGGAAGGCGAATGGAATGGCCGCAATGGCGCGACCTGGGGTGCGCTCCCCCGTGAGGGCGGCATAGATGCCCACGATGAAGACCTGCGCATTTGGCACCACTGTGGCCAACCCGACGCCGAGAAGAGGTATGGAGATATGGAAGCACTGCAGGTCGAGGGCGAAGAGCGCGCCGGCACCAACGGCCAGGAATCGATCACGGCGATTCGCCGTGTGCCCCTCACGGCGTGCGATAAGCCAGAGGAAGGGGAGCGATATCGCGCCACGGAAGAGGGTGACGACGGCGGGGGTACCGCCGGAGAGCTTGGCGAGGGTTGAGGATTGCGAAATCGCCAGGGCGCCAAGCGCGGCCCCAAGCCGCGGATGTCGAGTGGCGAATCCGAGCGGTGCTGCTGGCATTGCTGCACGATACACGGCGCCGTGCGTTAGACGCAGAATCGCCGCAGCTTACCCGCCAGTGAGCTGCGGCGACTCGTTGATATGGGGCGGCTAGCGATTAGTCGTCTTCGCCATCTTCATCGTCTTCGCCATCTTCGCCATCTTCATCGTCGCCCTCATCGTCATCCTCGTCATCAGATCCGCCGCCTGGTGGCGGTGGAATGACAACTGGATCCGTGGTCGGAGCTGGATCAACAACCGGCACATCGCTTGGTGCTGGCGTGACATCAACGACGAGCCCTGGGTCGACAGTTGGGTCAACGGCTGGATCGACGGACGCATCAGGCGACTGGTCGACTACAGCTGCAGACTCAGTGCCGCCGAGTGGAGGCAAGATGCCTGCTTGGTTAGCAAACGCGCCACCGATCGAGAGGCCGAATCCTGCGGCCAGTACGAAGGCGACAATCGTTGAAGCTGGGTGCCGGCGACTGGTGATCGCCTGTGGCGCGTACTCGGGGCGCCATGGCTCCATCGGTGCCAACTCTTGGCCCTCAATTGGTCGATTGTTCTTTGCCATGAGATTGCTCCTTTCCTTCGCCTTGGCTATCGCCTCGGTCGCCTACAGCCATGATCGGTTCCTGGGGGTGCAGGCGTCCTGTGTGCTCCCACAGGAAGAGGTGAGAAGTCACTAATAAATCTCCTTAGATCGTGCGGGTACGGAAGCCCTCGGTGGCGGTAAGCACCCCCTCGGTGTCCATGGCAAGGGCGCCGTAGCCGGGCTCATCATCCACTCGCTGCATGCCCGCTCGCCCCTCGAGAAAGCAAATCGTGGCCAGGGCATCCACGCGGGCAATATCGGGCCCAACCACGGTGAAGCTGAGCCAGGGGCTGGTTACCGCCTCACCCGTGCCCGTGTTGCGCAGGTGCCCAGGTCGCTCCGAGAGGCCACTGGTAGCGATGGCTGCGTTGCGTAGGGCAACACGGGCCACCAGCGTCGTGTTGCGACGTGGATCAACGACCCCAACGCTCCAGCCGATGCCGGCGGGGCCGCCGCCCGCGGCGGTGATGTCACCGCCAATGCCGAGCGAAAAGTTGTCGACGCCCTGCTCGCGCAGGATTGCGCCCGCCACGCCAATCGCCCAGCCTTTCACGTAACCGGCAGGCTCAAGGCCGCCATCGCGCCCAGCGTGCCAGGCATCAAAGATGCCGCCGCTCTCCGCGTGAAGCGCCTCGCAGACATCGAGAATCTGCTGTGTCTCGGGGTGCGCCGCCGAACGTGCCAACGCGCCGTCTCGGATCTGGCAGATCTCGGAGTTCGGCCGATAGGTAGAGAAACGCTCCTCGATCTCGTTCAGCCGCACAAAGGTTGCCTCAACCGCAGCGGACGGCAGTGGCCCAACGACCGCTAGCGAGGCGGCGGTGCCGAAGACCTTGCGAACGACTCGTGTGACCGACTCGTCGAGTGTGCCGCTCAATAGGTGGCCTTATCGATAGCTGCCTGGAGCGAGTTGGCGTAGCCCCACCAGGAGTACGTGGCACCACTGCAGGCAGTCGGCTTCAGGCTCACAAAGCTGGCGCCAGCGGAGCTGTTTGCGGCAAGGTCAATTGCGGCGCTGTTAAACACCGCTGCCGTGCACGCAGTCTTGCGGTACCCAATTGGCCAACGTCCACTCTGTGAGGCCGATGCATCGGTCACCTTGCCGCCGCTAATGGTGACGGTCACCTTCATCGTGCCGTAGTTGTAGTTGAAGGCGCTCCCCGTAAACGTGCCGTTATGGAGCGTTGCCGCTGCTGGGGCGGTAGGTGTCGATGTTGCGGTCGGCTTCGGGGTTGCGGTGGCCGTTGGCTTCGGGGTTGGGCTCGCGCCCGGAGCCAGCGATGGGTCGGGCGTTGGTGTTGGGGTCGGCGTTGGATCGACGGGTGCACTCGCCGAAGGGTCTGGGGTCACCGACGGATCCGGTGAGATGCCACCAATTCCGTCCTGTACCGGTGGC
>JAPLHR010000042.1 GCA_026389535.1 Chloroflexota bacterium | reverse complement strand
GTTTTGGCGTCGACATCGCTCAATTGTATCCAAAGATTGAAGCTGGTCGGGGCGAGAGGATTTGAACCTCCGACCTCGTCGTCCCGAACGACGCGCGCTACCAAGCTGCGCTACGCCCCGACCGATCCCGCACCGCGGGAGGGGAAGGATAGCCGATAGGCGCTACCCTTCGCCCATGAACCAGGCTGCGAACGAGGTGATCCTGCAGGTCGCGCTGACCTTCGATCACGACGCGATCAGCTCTGATGTTGAGAAGGGGCACCTCCCCTTCGATCGCTCCACAGGCGAGTTCGGCCCGCGCGTTGGCCTGCCACGCATTCTCAACATCCTCGCGCGCGAATCGGTGCCCGCCACCTTCTTTGTTCCAGTGCATACCGCACACACCTGGCCCAACAGCCTTGCCGCCATCGTGGCCGGCGGGCATGAGGTTGGCTGCCACGGCTGGGCCCATGAAGATCACGCCCTCCTCCCCGCCAACGAAGAGCGCGACCTGATCCTTCGCCAGAAGGCGGCCCTCACCGCCGCAGCCCATGCAGCCGGCTACACCGCACCGATCGTTGGCTTCCGCGCCCCCTACTGGTCGCTCTCCGAGCAGACGCTGCAGTTTGTTGAAGAGGCGGGCTTCACCTACGACTCATCGCTCGCCTGGGAGGAGACGCGCATCACCCCCGTGCGCCATGGCGACAGACACACCGTTGAGCGTTCGACCCTGGGTACCGATGGCACGCTGCTCGAGGCGCCGATCAGCCACTGGCTTGACGACTGGCCCTGGTTTGAACCGGGTCGCGGTGGTGGACCGGCATCACCCCCGAGCGCCTTCGCTGAAGTAGCCCTCGCCGAGCTGCGCCTGGCGCATGCCCGCGCCCTCACCGACAAGAGCCTGCGCAGCGGGGTGCTGACCTACACCTTCCACCCCGAGTGCATTGGGCGCGGTAGTCGCGCCGAGGTACTTGAGGCAATCATCGCCGCCGGGAAAGCACTCGGCGGCGTGCACTTCACGCGGCTTGATGCCGCAGTACACGCCGCCAAGTAACGAACGCTTGATCGTCGGGGTTCGCCCCGATCTGCCTTAGTAGAGCTCGAGGTAGCGCTCAACCTCCCAGTTCGAAACGTGCGTGCGGTACTCATCCCACTCGGCCTGCTTGGCGTCCAAGAAGTGCGAGAGGATGTGCTCACCGAGGGCACCGCAGATGACTGGGTTGGCCTTGAGCTCCCCGATCGCCTCGATCAGGCTCCCTGGCAGCTCCTGGATCCCCTTCTGCGCGACCCGCACGGAGTCCATCTCGTAGAGCGACTCCTCAACCGGGTCTGGCAGCACCATCTTCTTCTCGATGCCGTCGAGACCTGCGGCGATCATCACCGCAAAGGCGAGGTATGGGTTCGCCGATGGGTCTGGGCAGCGCAGCTCCATGCGCGTTGCCTCAACCGAGCGGCCCGCCGAAATCATTGGCACGCGAATCAGTGCCGAACGATTGCGTCGACCCCACACGAGGTAGGTCGGCGCCTCGTACCCTGGAACAAGTCGCTTGTACGAGTTCACCGTTGGTGCCAACACCGCGATCATTGAACGCGCGTGCTTCAGAATGCCGGCCATGTACGACTTCGCGATGGGCGAAAGGCTGTACTTATCCTTCGCGTCGTAGAAGACGTTCTTGCCGGTCTTCAAGCTGGCAAGACTGATATGCGTGTGCATTCCCGAACCATTGATGCCGTAGATCGGCTTCGGCATGAAGCTCGCGTAGAGCCCGTGCTGCTTGGCGATCTCCTTCAGCGCGTACTTAAAAGTGGTGGCGTTGTCGGCGGTCGAGAGCGAGTCCGAATACTCAAAGTCAATCTCGTGCTGACCCGGTGCCACTTCGTGGTGCGCGGTTTCAATCTTGATGCCGAGCGCTTCGAGCGCATCGACCATGTCCTGACGCACTTCGATGCCCTGGTCGCCCGTGAAGTCGAAGTAGCCGGCCTTGTCGTGCGGCTTCGTTACCGGGTGACCATCGGCGCCGTACTCAAAGAGGAAGAACTCCAGCTCTGGTCCCATGTTGACCTTGTAGCCGAGCTTTGCGGCGCGCTCGACCTGGCGGCGCAGTGCGCCACGTGGGTCACCGGCAAATGGTGAACCGTCAGGAAGGAGCACATCGCAGATCACGCGCGCCGTGCCAGCGCCGCTCTCAGCGGGAGCCCACGGCAGAATGCGCCACGTGTCCATATCGGGTCGCAGCATCTGATCGCTCTCGGCGATGCGCGTGAAGCCCTCGACCGAAGAGCCGTCAAACCAGGTGCCGTGCTTAATCGCGTTCGGCATCATGTGGATTGGGATCTGCACGCTCTTCGTAATGCCGTGCAGGTCAACGAACTGCAGCTGCACGGTGCGAATGCCGGCCTTCTCGGCCTTGGCCACCGTGGCGAGTGCCGCCTTGGTTTCGACCTCGGTGCGTGCTCCATACCCCTTCGACATGATCCCCCTCCACCGGGCAGTGCCCGAATCTTGTGCGTACGGCACAGATTACACCCCCTGCAAGCCAGGGGAGAAGCCGTCGGAAGGAGAATACGGCCTTTCTGGAGGGCTTGGATGCGGTTTAGGGGGTCGCTTGATTGTGATCTTGCACAAGAAAGGGGGCTTTTGCCTACTGGAGAACCCAGCCCTTCCCCACTGAGGTGCGCACGACCTTCTCTTTGAGCACCAGGCGGCCGCTCGTATAGCCGAGGCGCTGCAGGGTGACGGTGCCCGTAGAGGAGACGCTGGTGAAGAAGAGGTCGAGGATGCCGTCGCCCGTCCAGTCGCGAACCATCAGCTTCGGCACGCTCCCAGAGGCGGTGGCCTTCCAGACCTCGAGCGGGCTCCCCCAGGCGTAGGTGCGAGCACCTACTGCAAAGGTGGTGGCTGGAACGTTGCTGCGCACCACAGCGGCCCATGGGGCCCGGATGCGCACCTCGGTACCTGCGGTGGCGGTGGTGAGGTCAATGGTTGGATTCAGGGCGGCGAGGCCGGCGGCATCGATCGCCACGCCGATGGCCGCCGCACGCGTTGCGATCAGTTCCCAGGTATCAGCTGCGCGCAGCCAATCAACTTCGCCCGCAAGGATGCGCACTGGCGCATTCCGGTACATCACGCTCTTTGCTGTGTAGACACAGGTCGTATCGACAGGAACGTTCACCGTTTTGCCAACAACAAGCACTTTCGCCGGATAGGCGATCTTGGAGCTCTTCGGATTCATGGATCGCAAGCAGCCTTCGGTTCGTCCGACGCGCTTGGCGATCTTCGCGTACGTGTCGCCTTTGCGAATGGTTTCAAGTCGCACTGGACCTGCATTGAGCGCAAGGAACTTTGCAGAAGCGGCGGTGCCACTCTTGTAGCCGAGGCGCGCTGCAACCTTTGCGAGCGTGTTCTCACCAGCTCGAACCGTTGTGTACTGCACCGGTGCCGTCTCAGGCGTGAAGACGAGATCTGGGCTCACAACGGGAGGAGCGGCAATGTCGAGAACCTCGCTCATCGCAAGGCGCACGATGTGCCCGATCCCCTTGAGGTCTCGATAGCTCAAGTAGAGCTCAGAGCCCGTATCGCCCAACGCATCTGCGGCGGTCACACTCCAGCCACTCGCAATTGGCCAGAGCAGTGCGCCCGGCGTACTTAAGGTGCCGAGCGACCAGTGGGTGTTCGGCGTGAAGCTGATCGTTCCGGCGGCCTGTGACGCCATGAGGGCTCCATCCGTTGCGCGCCAGAGCACGGTGGCATCCGGTACGCCATCACCAGTGACATCGCGCAGCACGGTTACCGCGTCGGTGCTGGTCGATGTCTCAATCAGCTGCACTGGAGAGGCATCAGTCCTGACCTCGAAGAGGCGGAGTCGCGCCGCAGTCGCATCGGTCAGGTCGGGCGTCCGTTCAGTAATGAAGAACTCTTGAATGATGTCGGCCGAAGTGTCGGCAACATCCAGGCTGAGGCTCGCCGTGGCATCAAAGCCCGTGTAGGCGTTGAGGACCGTGACCGAAGTGCCGAGGACGCCGCTTGAGATTGGGGTCTTGATGAGGCTCGTTGCGCCGTCGGCTGCGCGCCACAAGCTGAGCACCGAGAGGCCCCCATCACGCTCGGTTCGAGCAATGTCGCGATCAATGAGGGTTGCTCCGGCGAGCGCCGGCACGGTGCCTGGAACGCGATTGCGCAGGTGGCCATTCTTCCCTACGTATATGTCTGAGGAGATGAACTTAATAGAGCCGTCAGCGCCGATGGCGGTGAAGTCGCCCTTCCCGTCGCCAGTCACATCGATGCCTGGCGAGATGATGCGGTTCGGCTCCACCCAGTTGATGCTGTACTTGTAGGCACGAGAACCAGGAACGCTGTACGAGGTCTCACTCGTTGCGGTGGCGTCTACCGTGTACCAGACGTAGCGGATCAACTCTTCGACTGAGAGGTCATGCTCCTTCGCGCAGGTATCCGCGTTCATGACAAAGATGGAGACGCCGCGCCAATGCCCAGGCTGCGTGGCATGCCGAAGTGGGATACCCCCTTGCCCAGCCTTCGGTGGTGCAAGGCAGCCAGTTACAGCTCCGCCGCCGCCATTCCAGCTGCCGTAGAACCCTGGGTTGGCGAAATACCACTTGCCGTCGTCTTTCAGCCGCTGAACAGTGATCCCCCAGGTTGCGTCAACGGCGGCGTTATAGCGCGCATTACTGCGACCACCTGAAGTCCAACCTGGGTCGTAGATGCCGCCGGTGCGATAGATCTGATTGATGGACGGCTCGTCGGTTACGTCAAAACAGGAGCGTGGGGTGTCTGCGGGGAGGCTGGTGACGGGAGTGATTCCGCCACTCTCGTTATAGACGGCGATCGGTGCGGTGTAGTGCCCAGTCGCGTCGTTGCGCACGAGGCCACCGATGCCATCATCAAGCAGGTCGGTGCCGAAGCGGATGCGCATGGCGACGCGGATTTTAAAGTTCTCCGCAGCTTTTTCTGAGTTTGTCTTTCCGGAACGGCCAAAGGTTCCATTGATCTTGCCGTCATCGGCAATGTCTCCGAGTACCCAGGCCTGCTGAGTGGCATTGGTCGTTGAGAGTGACCACCAGTTTCGCTCACCACTTGGGCGCTTCATGGTCCACGACCAGGCGTTCTGCTTGATGGCAATCGCGCCAACTCCTAGCAGGGCGTCGCTGTAGGGGCTCGCCTTGTACTCGGTGTAGAACTCGGCCACGTGGGTGCGGTAGACGTAGAGCTTGAAGGGGATCTCCTCGACGACGCCGGAGTTCGTGCGCAGCACCCGAATGGTGTCGGGGGGTGAGATCTCGCTCCTCCAGTCGGTGCAGGGCTTCTGCACGAAGGACGCAGCGGCCGCAGGGGTCGGGTTAGCGCCCGCCACGCCCACCACGCCAGAGAAGCAGAGGAGGGCGGCCCCTGCGAGCGCGATGGCGCGGTGGAGCGTCATACGAGATGCCGCTCTGCGTTCCATGCGCTGATTCTACCGCCTATGGGAGATCGGATCCTGTGAGCCCTGAAAGGATCAGAACTACTCGCTGAGACTCCCGTCAAAGCCACCTTCGGCGTCGAGGATGCGCAACGCGAGCGAGAGGGCAAGACGCAGATCGGGCTCGCGCAGATCCCACCCGGTTACCTCCTCAATACGCTTGAGGCGATAGGCGGTGGTGTTGCGATGCACACCGAGTGAGTTGCTCGCCTCCGACGAACCTGGCGCGTCGAGGATGGCACGCACCGTTTCAATGCGCTGTCGCCGAGCGGCTGCGGTACCCACGAGCAGTGGCCCAAGCAGCGCAAGTGCGAGTCGTCGCCCTTCGGGGATCGTCATGACTGAGCCGAGGAGCTGATGCGCAGGGAGCAGCTCCGCGCGAACGACCTGCTCGCCGCCACTGCCGGCGCGACCACCGATGCGGCGCTCAAGTGACTCCAGGGCGGCGCGCGCCTCAGCTTCGGCGGCGGGGCGTGCCGATGCTTCGGTGAATGGTCGCGACACGGCGACCGGGCGCTTCAGTCGCTTGGCGACCTTCCGTGCAGCATCGGCGGCGCCCGGGTCGCTCGCGTCCGCAACGGCGATGATGCGCACCTCAAGGCTCTCGTTGCTGCCGCGCAACATGAAGCGACGTGGGCTCGCAAGCAGGCGCAGCTCACGACGCAGCGCTGGTACATCCGCTTCATGTGGTCGGGGCTGGCGAGCCGCGATGGCGACCCACGGCGGCCCCTCCGCCGGCAGGGTGCGCGCCTCGCCACGGCCAGCGTTGGCGGGAAGTTCGGCGGCAACACGCACAATCTCGAGCGCGAGGAGTGGTGCGACGCGCTCGCAGGCGATGCGATCGCGCTCGCCGACCGGCTCATCGCCGAGCAAGATGATCGAGCCGGGTCGCTCCGAGCCCTCATCGCCGAGTGGCGACTCTTCCAGGCCCTCTTCCAGTTCCCGCTCTCCCTCTGGCGCGCCTGGAACCGCGGGGAGCGGAATGCGCTGTCCGGTTGGCCGGCTCTTGGAGAGGTAGTGCGAGACCGCCTTCGCCGCAGCGGCGCTCGACGGCAAACCTGCTGGTGCAACTACGGCGAGTGAGACGCCACCGCGTGCCTCGAGCGCCACAGCGCGACCGATGAATGCAGCGAGTGCACCGATGAGCGCTTCAAGTCCTTGGCCGTCGAGTGCTAGGGCGGCGATCTGCCGTTCGAGCCCAACCGCCTGTCGCTCTAGTTCGGCACGACGGTTGACGACCGCACCAATGAGGCTGCGCTCCAGCTGCGCTGACTCCATGCCGTGCACGGCGAGACATGGGAGCCCGTTCTGCTCTGCAGCCTGGGCGAGCTCAGCCCGCGCCTTCGCTTCGGCTGCACTCGGATGCTCATCACCGAGGAGCAAGATGCCGGTACTGCCGTTCTCAGCGAGGTACTCGGCAAGGTCGGCACGCGCCTGTGTATCTGGAGCAGCTGCCGTGAGCAGCGTGAGCGGAATCAGTGCCAGATCGCCCGACTCCATGCCGTCGAAGGCTGGCAGTCGCATACGCATCACGCGCACCCAGGTGACGGAGCGCGCCATAGACTCGTCGCGCACCTTCGCCAGCGGCACGGCATTGGGGAGCAGCGTCTGCACGAGCTCTCGCAGTGATGCCATTACGCCCCCTCTCCCGAAAGCCGACGTGTGATGCGCCGAATGATGGCGCCATATTGGGCTGGATCGGCGCCCCGTTCCGTAAGGAGCACGATCGGCACTACAGCAAGGCCGGGTCGGATCTGCAACCAGAGCCGTGCACGCGGTCGACGGAGCGTCAGCATGAGGCCCCCCATGATCAGCGCCGCGGCGATCCAGATCAGCAGTGATGCCGGATCACGTCGCGCGATGATCCCCGTATACGAAGTCACCTCACGGAGATAGACGCTAAATCCGGCACCAGGCGCTGTTGCAACGTCGCCCTCGGCTAGCACTGAGGCGAAGATCGTCTTCAGCGGCAGGGTGCCATCTTCCGCTGGGGTGCCGCTCGGGTCGGGGGCGCTTGCCACCATGAAGATCGCCGCAACGCCGTTGCTATCGCGGCGTAGCTGCATCTCGATGCCTGCGCTGCTCCCAGGGATCGGCAGGGTTGCATAGGGGGCACCATCGGCCTGTGCCGCGAACGGCGCATCGCCGGACCAGAGCAGGGCGCCTGCATCATCACGAATCTCTAGTCGCGCCGCGGGGCCGAAGAAGTTTTGATGGAAGCTCCAGCCGTTGTACGCGAGCGGTGCATTCACGCGAACCAGTTGGCGCGCCACCTCTTCGCCGCCAACATAGACACCGAGATCGGTCGCGAAATCAGCAAATGCGCCGGTGGAGTTGCGCGGCGCACTAAAGGCATGATTCACGATTACAAGCCCATCAGCGGTGCCGATCTTCCCCACGGGGAGTGCCTCACCATCGGTGAGCAGAATGCCTTGCGTATAGCCAAAGATCCCCGAAGCGGCCGCGCCGAGCAGCATCACTACTAACCCGGTGTGCATCACCAGCGTGAAGCGGCCAGAACGGCGGAATCGATCCGCATGGAGAAGGAGCCCACCGTTGCGCTCTGGATCGGCGGCGACGCTCACCTCCCAGCCGTCGCGCTTCGCCTCTGCGGCGGCGGCGCTCGCTCGGGCACCGAGTGCCGCATCCACCGGCAGTGCGGTGGAGAGATCGATCACGCCGCGCCCTGGCAGCGATTCGCCGAAGAATGTGTCGGGCTGCTCGGGGCGTGATGGTGCTGTGGCCGCCGCGATCTTTGGGAGGCGGTCCCAGGTGCAGACGATGATCGAGATGGTGAGGAGCACCAACAGCGCCGTGAACCACGGCGAGGTGAAGACGCGGAAAAGGCCGAGGCGCTCAAAGATCCCCACCAGCGGGCCAAGCGTGGGCTCGTACTCCGCGCGCAGCTTCGCCATCTCGTTGGCGTAATCGCCCGCGTTCTGGAGCGCGTAATCGGGGAGCTGACGAAGGGCGATGCCAACCGTTGCGGCGAGGGCGATCACGCCGATCTGGAGCACGGCAAATCGGACGTTTGCCAGGAGGGCGCGCGTGAGGAGGAGTGGGCCGCTTATCACCCGCTGATGGTAGCCTTCACCCCGCTGGGCCATCTGCCCTGCAGACGCCGTGGCGGCATACACGCACTACAGGGGGTGAGATGGCACGAGGGAACAACCACGGAGCGCTCGACGACCTCGATCGTCGCCTGATGGAGGTGCTGCAGGCCGACGGCCGTAAGCCCTTCACAGAAATCGCCGCCGCATTCGGTGTCCCTGAGTCAACCATCCGCGCCCGATACAAGGGGCTCGTTGACCGCGGAGCACTCAAGGTGATTGCTGTCGCCGATCCGCTCAAGGTGGGCTATCCACTGATGGCAATGATCGGCGTGCGCTGCACCCCGGCTGCGCTGCTCACCACCGCCAAAGAACTTGAGGCACTTCCGGAGGTGAGCTACTGCGTGGTGGTGGCTGGTGCGTACGACCTGCTCATTGAAGTGGTCTGCGAAGACAATGATGCGCTGCTGACGTTCCTCACCGATCGGCTGCGCTCCATCGCCGGCGTGCTCGAAACGGAGACGTTCGTCTACCTGCGCATCTTGAAGCAGAACTACGAATGGGGAACGACCCCGACCTGACCGCCTGAGCGGATCGGCCGGGGTCGCCCGGTACTTCCTACTGCGAGCGAGTTACGCTGCGCGGCGCTTTGATCGACCGACGAGCGCTGCGGCACCAATCCAGGCGAGCAGTGCCGCCAAGATGATGGTTGGCAGTGCCGTCGTCCAGCCGTTGTCTTGCTCACCAGCTCCAGCCATATCCATGGAGAAGAGTGGCATTGGCCCAACGATGGTGCCGTCAGGGAGCACGCACGTGACGATCAACGGATCGTTTACGTCAACGTCCGCGGCGCACGGCTCGAGCGACGCGCGGAAGTCTGCCTCCCACTGTGCGTATTGCGTTGCCCAATCAGTTGCACCGTCTGGGCCGCCTGGCTGATCGACAGGAATGCGTGGGTCCATAAAGAGCGATCCATCTGGAAGAACGCATGGCAGCACGGTGTCTACAGTAATCAGCGCCGTCGGATCAAATCCATCTGGACACGCGACCGGATCAATGTTGAGCGTGCGCCAGAAAGGCTCCGGCACGATGCCACCGCTGCGGCCCGTCAGCTCCACAAGTGCTGCAGGAGCGTTGGCGGGAAGCACGTCGCCCTGATGGCTATCAAAGGTTGCTGCGCCCGTGAGTGGATCAACTTGGTAGACAAAGCTGTGTCCGTTGATGCAACCCGACTCGCAGTCGTTCCATCCATAGGTATACACAACGATCCAGATGGCGTCGCTCCCTGGCTCGCCCTTCACGTCGTAATACTTCGTGGCGCCAATCAGCGCGCCGTCGTTGTAGGTGAATTCGTCGAATGGCCCACCGGCGGCGAGTACCGCGGCATGTGCATCTGCGGGAGAGGCGATCGGGAGTGTGCCGCTGTAGCTGCCGACCGAGTACATCACCGCCTCTGGGGTGGCGTCTGGGGCTGGAACCTCGTCAGCCGCGGCCACTGGGGCAACAGCCGCCAGCAGGAGGGCGAGCGGGAGGAAGAGCTTCAGGAGTGTTCGCACGATTCACCTCTACTTCATCTCTGTGTGGGGAGAGTCCCCATCAGTATCGTAACGAGCGAGCGGGGCTGGCGGTTCCCGAGAGGGGTCAGCCCGCCTAGTCGTATGGCTGCGGGAGCCACTCGCCCCCTGCAAGAGCGTGGAGCTCCCCGAGCGAGATATCGAACCAGGCGCCGTGGAGCGTGAGACTGCCGGCGCGCTCACGCTCAGCAATCCAGGGGAAGGTGCGGAGATGCTCCAGCGACTGCTGCACGCTGAGATGCTCGATGAGCCGCTGACGCTCTTGCGGGCCCCCTGTGGTCGAGGCTGGGGTTTGCTCGTCAAGCGTTGTGAGGTCGGCAACCCATGAGCCGATGAAGTCGGAGTCGGTCAGCCGCGATGCCGGATCGAGCGCCGCCGCAACACCGCCGCAACGTCCATGCCCCATGACGACGATGGAGGTGACCTCAAGGCTAAGGACGGCAAACTCAAGGGCGGCACTGGCACCGTGGCTCTTGGCATCGGGAGCGTAGACAGGGACAAGCGCAGCAACGTTGCGCACCACAAAGAGTTCACCTGGGCCAGCATCAAAGATCGTCTCTGGTGCGGAGCGGGAGTCAGAGCAGGCAACAATCATCGTGCGCGGCTTCTGGCCCTCACGCGCGAGCTCGTCATATCGCACGCGCTCATCGTTGTAGCGGCCAGCGCGGAAGCGACGGTACCCGGCGCTGAGGCGCTCGGAGAGTGGCTGACTCGTCATGGGGTCAGTCTAAACGAGGCCATCAAGGCGACCAGGTCTGGGGGTGGTGGAGGGGAAAGTTGTGGTCGGGGCGAGAGGATTCGAACCTCCGACCTCCTGCTCCCAAAGCAGGCGCGCTACCAAGCTGCGCCACACCCCGACATGCTCATCCTAAACGCTCCTCTCGTTCGGGTGGCATCATCACCCTATGCCTGCTGAATCCACGCCCAAAACGGGCCCCCTCCGAGCCGCCGCCGCATCAGCCATCGTCCCCGGGCTAGGCCAGTGGCTCAGCGGACGTCGACGCGCAGCACTCCTCTCCGCCCTCCCTTTGATCGCCTTCCTTGTCGCGGCACTCGGCGCACTCCTCCTCTTCGGCGTGGTGCGCACCGCAGCGGCGATTGCCACGCCGGGCCGCCTCACCCTGCTCTTCGCCCTGCTCCTCCTCTCAATTCCGTGGCGCATCTTGGTCACCATCGATGCCGCCCGCGGTACGAGCCGCACTCGCCGCTCGGCAATCCTGCTCGCGCTCGCCCTTTTGATCTCAATTGCGCCGCAGGCCGGTGCGGCGGCGATTGTTTACCGCGCCAAGGTCGCGGCGACCGGCGTCTTCTCGGGATTCGGCACGCCAACCCCCGACGGCTCAGCCGCAGAGAGTGCGACACCAACACCGCCACCACTCGCCGATCGATTCACGATGCTGCTCATCGGCGCCGACACCATGGGGCACCGCACCTCGTTTAACACCGACTCGATGATCATCGTCAGCTGGGATCACATCGGCGGTTACGTTAGTACCGTCTCTATTCCTCGTGATCTGGTTAACGTACCTCTCGGCAACGGCGATATTTTCGGGCCGAAGATCAACTCGCTCTGGTCGTATGCGCTGCGCTATCCGAAGAAGTTCCCCGAGGGCCCGGCCGTTGCGCTCAGCACCGCACTGGGCAGCGCGTTCAACGTGAAGATTGATGCGACCGCCGTCGTCGTGATTCCAACCTTCGTCAAGATTATTGACCAGCTCGGCGGCGTTGACCTTACGATCCGACGCAACATTCTTGACGTCTCCTATCGAACCAACATGGACGGGGCACGACTACCCGCCGGAAACTGGCACATGAGTGGTGAGTGTGCGCTCGCCTACGCGCGCATTCGCAAGGCGCCAGGGACTGACGACATGACCCGTGGTCCACGACAGATTGAGATCCTGCTCGCCGCCCGCGATGAGTTGGCGCGCAGCGGAAATTTTGTTGGCAATGCCCTCGCCCTACTTGATGTGATTGGCGATGGGGTGCGCACCGACCTCAACCCAGCCCTGATTCCGCAGTTGGCTGAGGCGGCCGGATCGTTTGACACGAGCAAGATCGTGCGTGCCGTGATCCAGCCAGGGGACACGATCCTGCGCTATCGACATAAGGGCGAATACAGCCCCTTCGGCTCGGTCGTCTTCTTTGACGCTGCACGCATGCTGATGCTCGGAGAGCGCCTCTTCCCAACCCCTGGCACACGGCCGTGGAGTTTCCCGGCAACTGCAAGCGAGCCGAAGCTCGGCGCAGAGGCAACCTTTAGCCCCGCGCCGCTCGCGAGTGGGGCCTCCCCCACGCCAACCGCGACGCCATCACCATCGCTGACCCATCCGTTCCCAACGCTCGCCTCGTGCGACGCTGGGCTGCCGCTGCCGCGCTACACCTCAACCCCAGACCCAACGGCGCCACCGCCGAGCGCAACGCCGAGCCCGACGCCCACAGAGTCAATCACGCCGTCACCACTGCCATCCGCGCCGTAGAATCCCACCATGCCTTCACTGCAGCACAACCTTTTCGGGTGGATCTTGGGAGCGATTGCGGCGCTGAAGCCGCCTCGAGACGATGCGCATGCCCGTGCGATGTTCGCGCGAATGCACAGCCAGAAGCCTGCGCTCCCGCCGAAGGGAATCCTGAAGACGGTGAGCGCAGAGGTTGATCAGACGCTTGGCTTCCCGGTGTGGACTCTTACCCCAAAGAGCGGCAGTACTGGCGTGGAGATGGTGTATCTGCATGGCGGAGCGTATGTGGGTGATGCCTCAATTATTCATTGGAACTTGTGCGCAGAGATTGCCCGCACCAGTGGCGCTACGGTCGTAATGCCGATCTATCCACTGGCACCTGAGGCGACATGGTCCACATCATTTGATTCGCTCCTGACGTTGGCGCGAGGGAGCGGCGCCAGTGCCCCCGTGCTGATGGGTGATTCTGCCGGCGGCGGACTGGCGCTTGCACTTGCGCAACGAGTCGCTGCAGAGGGTGGCTCACCTCGTGTCGCACTCATCTCGCCCTGGCTTGACGTGACGATGTCTGATCCCACAACGCCAACATACGACCGCGCCGACCCCATTCTCAGCGCGCCATTCCTTGAGGTTGCCGGTCGCTTCTGGGCCGGCAGCGATGATCCTCGTCGCGCTGAAGTGAGTCCGCAGTTCGGTTCGCTCCGCGGGATTGGCGAGCTGCTGCTCTTTAGTGGCTCGCGCGACGTGCTCTACCCACAAGCGCTCCGGCTGGTGGCAGATGCGAAGGCTGCTGGCGTCTCCTGCACCGCCCACCTTGAGGACGGCCTGGTGCACGTGTATCCGCTGCTACCCATCCCCGAGGCGAAGGGGCCGCGCGCGGCGCTTAGCGCGTTTGTTCGAGCTCACTCCTAAGCGCTGCTGCAACCAAGGCGGCGGCACGGCCGCGGTGGCTGAGCGCATCCTTCTCTGCAGGTGCTCGCTCCGCCATCGTTCGGCCATCCACCTCAAAGATCGGGTCGTATCCGAAGCCGAACTCCCCTCGCGGCGCTGCTGTGAGTGCGCCTGGGCACTCGCCGCGGAAGGTGCGCTCTGAGCCGTTGACCGGATCAATCAGCGCCATGGTGCAGACGAAGCGCGCCGATCGATCGGTGACTCCCGATGTTTCGGAGAGAAGCTTCTCGTAGTTCTGCACATCGGTGGCGTTCGGCCCTGCATAGCGGCGCGTGTACACACCTGGCGCACCGTTCAGCGCCACCACCTCAAGGCCAGAGTCGTCGGCGAGCGTCCACTCGCTCGAAGCCTCTGCATACCAGCGAGCCTTCTGCAGCGCGTTCTCTTCGAACGTTGTGCCGTCTTCTGGTGCCTCGTCGGTGATGCCAAGGTCGCGCAGCGTCACCAGGTCAATCGTCAGATCGCCGAAGAGGCGTTGCAGTTCGATCAGCTTATGGGCAGAGCCGGTGGCGACGAGGAGCCGTCGTCGCGGCGCGATCACGCGCCTGCGAGGGTGTCGCGCTGGAACTTGATGAGGTCGGCGATCCCGGCGTCGGCAAGCTTCAACATCTCGTCGAGCGCGGTGCGGTGGAATGGATCCTGCTCAGCCGTCCCCTGCAGTTCGACATAGTGGCCAGCGTCGGTGGCGACCACGTTCAGGTCGACATCAGCACGGCTGTCCTCTTCGTACGGCAGGTCGAGAACGGCCTGGCCGTCGACGATGCCGACCGAGACGGCGGCCACGTTGCGCACCAGGTGCGCCTCAAGCTTCTTGGCGCGCATGGCGAGGGCGAGGGCGATCCAGCCACCGGTGATGCTGGCGCAGCGGGTGCCGCCGTCGGCAACGAGCACGTCACAGTCGATGAGAATCGAGCGCTCACCGAGTTTAGTCAGGTTGACCGACTGCCGAAGGGCGCGGCCGATCAGTCGCTGAATCTCGTGGGTGCGGCCGCCAAGCTTGCCGCGGACCGCCTCACGATCGGAGCGGGTGTTGGTGGCGCGCGGCAGCATGCTGTACTCGGCGGTGACCCAGCCGGTCCCCTTGCCGCGAAGGTGTGGTGGCACGCGCTCCTCAATGGAGGCCGAGCAGATCACCACAGTGTTGCCGATCGAGATGATGGCGGAACCCTCGGCCCACTTCTGGACACCGAGTTCAATCTTCAGATCGCGGAGTTGATCTACCGCGCGTCCGTCGGCTCGCAGCTTACTCATCGTGCCCCCTACCCTTTCACTTCGCGCTCGGCGGCTTTTGCCTCATCCCAGAGCGCATCTAATGTGGTGAAGTCTGCATCTTTTAGCACGATCCCGCGTGAAGCGGCGCGACGCTCGACCTCGCCGAAGCGGCGTCGGAACTTGTCGTTGGCCCCACGGAGCGCCGCCTCGGCATCAATACCGCTGCGTCGGCCGAGGTTCACGATCACGGCGAGCACGTCGCCTAGCTCCTCTTGCGCGTGTGCCAACGCGGCAGCGCTTGATGCCTGCGTGCTGGTGATCTGGTCGGGGTGCCCAGCCTCGGCGAGTGCCTCATCGAGCTCGGCCAACTCTTCGCTGATCTTCGCCCGTACGCCGTCGAGGGTTGGCCAGTCGTAGCCAACGGCACTGGCGCGGTCCTGCAGCTCGCGGCTCGCCGAGAGGGCCGGGAGCCCGCGGCTCACCCCATCAAGCGCGCCCTTCGGCTTCTCACCTTCGCCGGCTGCGGCACGTTCGCCCGCCTTGATCGCCTCCCAGTTCCGCTGCACGTCGCGCGTCGTTGCTGCGCTCGCGTCACCGAAGACGTGTGGGTGTCGGCGCACGATCTTGCGCACGAGCCCGTCCTGCACATCGGCAAGATCAAAGTCGCCGCGCTCCTGCGCGATCTGCGAGTGCAGCACCACCTGAAGCAGTACGTCGCCAAGCTCCTCGGCGAGGTCGGCGATCGCTCGTGGTCGCTCCGCCTCGCTCGCAGACTCAAGCGCCGCGATTGCGTCATGCAGCTCCCAGGCCTCTTCAATGAGGTGCTTCGCCAGTGATGCATGGGTCTGCTCGCGATCCCACGGGCAGCCGTCGGGTGCTCGGAGGCGGGCGCTGAGCCACGGCATCGTCCACGGTGTGGCGAAGGCGTCGAGCGGCTCGAGCCCAGCGATATAGATGGCTTGCTCCTCGCCCGCGCCACCGGATGTGCAGGAGCCAAGGGTGCTGGCGCCGCCACTCGGCAGCAGCCTCACCGCTCGTTCGGCGCCGTAGAGGCGCGAAAGGAGTGCGAAACCTGAACCACTGCGGCCCGGCAACTGGTCACTCGTCGTTGCGTTGTCGAGCAGCACGATGAGTGGGCGCGCCGTGTCAATGGCAACGGCACCGCACTGACTTAGCGCAACGATGGTTATGCCGTTCGTTGGATCTAGGCTCGCATCGGCACGTTGCGCAGCTGCGATGAGGGCGTCAATCGATCCGCTGAACCCCTTCGCGGTCACGGAGTTGGCGAAGCCCCAGCCTCCTGCACCACAGCTCCGTCAACCGCCACGCGCGCGGCGGAGCGATAGAGGTCGAGCCAAATCGAGAAGCCGCTCGCCTTAATGCCCGTGATCTGGTCAGCCGTCAAGGCACGCGTCTCGACGCCATCGACATGCACGATGAGATACGTGTTGGAGCTTTCAACTACGGCGCTTGTGCCGCCAGCCTTCAGCCCCCACACCACACTGCCGAGCTCTGGGTTGACCGTGTACTTCGGCACGTAGCCTGGGCTTGCGAAGGTGAGCTCTTCGATCGCAAGCGTGGCGGTGGTGGCGGCATCCTTGAAGTCCACACCGTCAACGGCAAGCGCCGTGGCAAGTTCGTCGAGACGATCCTTGAGCGAAGCTCGGCGCGCATCGAATTGAATCACGTGATAGCCGAACTGCGTCTTGATTGGGCCGAGGATATCGTTGTGCTTCACCCCGTCGGCCCAAATTGCCGCCTCAAACTCCGACACGTAGGTCCCCTTCGGCGCCCATACCAAGAGTCCACCATCGGCGCCAGAGGTCTTGTCGTCACTCTTCTTCGCCTCCGTCTCAAAGCTGGAGCCGTTCTTCAAGCGTGCAACAAGGTCGTTCGCCTCTTTCTCGGCGGCAGCCCAGGCTGGATCCGTTGGCTCAAGATCGCCCGCGGTATTCGGATCATCGTTTGGGCTGTAGAGGATGTGGCTGACCTGAATCTGCGCATTATCCTTCTCGGGA
Source organism: Chloroflexota bacterium (assembly GCA_026389535.1). Lineage (GTDB taxonomy): Bacteria > Chloroflexota > Limnocylindria > Limnocylindrales > Limnocylindraceae > Limnocylindrus. Next base: position 5,367 of record JAPLHR010000042.1, on the reverse strand, counting down.
ACCGTCGCCGCGACGTAGCTGACCTCGCGCTGCTCGACTGGGCCAGCGAGTAGCTGTGCCGTGATCTTGTCGCTGAGGGCGGTCTGCAACGCGCGCTCCTCGGTCATGCGCTCGTAGAGGCCGCGATCGATCCCTGCGTCACTGATCTGCTTCTCAAAGTCTGGATCGAGCTTCGAGGCCTGGGACTTCTCAAGGCGGAAGATGACGAACTGATCTTCTGAACGCGCAATGACGGCGGTCATCGGCTGGGTAGAGCCATCCGCTGACGGCATAAGCGCCCAGGCGGCCGCATATCCGAGATCCTCTGTTGGATCTTCAGCCTCCGTGGTCCAACCAACGAGCCCACCGAGCTCAGCAAATGAGTCGTCTGAATCTCGCTTCGCAATTGTGGCGAAATCGCCGCCCGCCTTGATCTCGGCGAGAGCGGCCTCAGCCTTCGCCTTCGCTGCCGCTCGTGTGGCGGCGGTCGGCTTCTTGGTCTTCTTGTCATTTGCTGCGTCAATACTGATGCGGCGGAAGAGTCGTAGCTCTGGGAGCGTTGTCTCCTTCGCCCATTCAGTGGCGAACACGGCTGGGTCGGCGGTGACGCCATTCGCCGCGGCGAGTTCACGGATCAGAAGGGTGTCGACCATGTCGGTCGTGACCTGATTGCTGATGGCCTCGGCCTGGCTGTTCAGCGCCTGGAGGGCGGCGTCACCGGCGCTGTTCGACATGGTGCCAGCGGCGACGCGAGCGCGAATGCGCGAACCCTGGAGAGCAATGCGGAAGGCGGTGACCTCGGCGCGAGCCATTGCCTCAGCCTTGTTGATCCCAGCGTTATTCACTTCAACCGCAGGTGCCCAGGTGCTGTCATAGACGGAGTAACCGGCAACTCCAACGAGGAGGGCCCCAGCAAGGGCGATCGCAACAACAAATGAGAGGTTGGTCAGCGCTGTTTTGTCGGCGGCCTGAAATCGGGCGGCGGCTCGGGCGCGTAGGCGTGCGATCGGGTTCATGCTCAGTGATCCTCCTTCAGTCGGGGCTTGGTTAGGGGCAGTATAGGGGGGACGGGTGCTATTCTCGCCCTCTCATGACGACCCACAGCACGGAACTGACCGTCGGCAGGCCGCGCCGAGGCAGCATTGGCACCATCTTCGAGAGCCTTACCTCCCTTGTGGAGCGCCGCCGGCTCGTCTGGTACCTCACGATCTCCGAGATCCGAAACAAGGGGACTAACTCCCTGCTCGGCAACGTCTGGTGGTTCCTCGACCCTGCCCTCCAGCTCTTCGTCTACTTCCTCCTCGTCAGCGTCATCTTCCAGCAGGCGCAGCCGGCGATCCTCCTCTTCCTCGGCTCCGCCATCCTCCCCTGGAAGTGGTTTACCGCTGCGCTCGCCTCCGCCACGACCTCGGTTCGCGGCCGCGAGCAGGTGATGCGCCAGATCGCCTTCCCCCACATCGTTCTGCCAGCCGCGTCAGTGCTCGCAAGTGTCGGAAACTTCCTCTTTGCCCTCGTTCCGCTCGGGGCGCTCTATCTGCTCTACCCCGATCGGCTGACCCCTTGGGCTCTCGCTGTTCTTCCCGTGGCGGCGGTGCAGTTCCTCTGGACCATCCCTGCCGTGATTGCGCTCAGTGCGGTCGCCGTCTTCTTCCGAGATATCTCAAATTTCATCCCCCATGGGCTACGCATCTGGTTCTACCTCTCCCCTGCGCTCTTCCCGATCGAGACACTCCGCGCCATCGGGGCACGACACCCATGGTTCAACTTCTTTGTCGACATCAATCCATTTACCTGGATCTTCTCTGGCTATCGCGACGCCCTCTACTACGGCCGCTCACCAGAGTGGGGGGCGCTCGGCATCCTGGCCCTCGCCTCAATTCCGGTAACCCTGCTCACCATCTACCTCTTCCGACGAGTTTCACCACTCTTTGTGAAGGTGCTCTAAGTGGCGCAACGAAAGATCTCCCGCGTGCAGGCTGCGCCGCCGCCGATCCTGCTCACTGGCCTTGGGGTTCAGTACGACCTGCGTCTAAGCAAGAAGCGCAAGCTACGCGATACGGTGCTGCGCGACGGCCGACACTCCCAGAGCGGCAAATTCTGGGCACTACGCGACGTTGACTTTCGTGTTGAGGCGGGTCAATCCGTCGCAGTGATCGGGCCCAATGGTGCAGGGAAGAGCACCATGCTGCAGGTACTGGCCGGCATTCTAGAGCCCACGGTTGGCAAGGTTGAAGTTCGCGGCAAGATCGCCACGCTGTTGCAGCTCGGCGCCGGCTTTGACCCGGAGCTGAACGCACGCGAGAACGCGCTCCTCGTTGGTGAGTTCCTCGGGATCCCCCACAAGGAGATGGTGCGGCGCGTGCCAGCGATTCTTGAATTTGCTGGACTCGGTGAATTCGCCGAGGCTGAGGTGCGCACCTACAGCTCAGGGATGCGCGCACGCCTTGGGTTCAGCGTCGCGACCTCGGTTGAGCCCGATGTGCTGCTCCTCGATGAGGTGCTCTCCACTGGCGATGCCGCCTTCATCGAAAAGTCGCGTGGCAGAATCACAGAGCTCATGAAGCGAGCACGAGCCATTGTGTTCGTGACGCACGACCTTGACTCTGCGGCCACGTTCTGCACGCGCGCTATTGAACTTGAGGGTGGCCGGATCGTGGCGGATGGCCCAGCAAAAAAGGTGATCGCCGCCTATAAGAAGAAGATGGCGAAGCGTTCGGCTACGGCGTCACGCTCGGGTCAGGGAGTCCGCCGCGGTAATTAAGGATTACGAGCAGCGTCCTCACAGAATCTAGATCGAGGGTCGGCTGAACATCAGCACTCTGGAGCACAGCCGAGGCGATGCTGTTCACGGCGACCACTCGGCCCACAGAGAGCCCTCGTGGGAAGGCAGAGCGCAGCGTTGGGCTTAGCTCAATCCCAGACGTGGTGATCTCCGCCCCAACAAGCACCTGGCGTTGTGCGTCGACGTCATCAAAGGCGAGCGGGTTGGCGGCACGCCCGCGAACCTGCCCGATCGCACCGGTTGAGGCGACCTCGGAGGTAACGGAAAACTCTGGGTCGGTGAGGAGACGGACCTGGCAGCTCTGATCGGAGACCTGCACCACGCGCCCCGCGAGTGAGGCGCCCGCCCCAATGACGACGTCACCAAGCTTTACGCCATCGGCGCTCCCAACATCAAGAATTATGTAGCGCCGATCGATCGCAAAATCACGCGCAACGACCTGGGCCGCAACCGTTGCAAACGAGGTTGTTGCACGCAGGTCAAGGGTTGCCTGGAGCTCCGCGACCTCACGCTCGAGGCTCGCAATGCGAGCCGCCTCGGCGGCGAGTTGATCCCGCTCGTCAAGCAACGCGGTGAGTCGCGCCTGCAAGCTGCGAATGTCGACAAAGAGATCGCGAACTGATGCAGCTCCTCGCCCCACCGCGGCAACGGGCTCGCTGAGCGTGCGCACCACCTGCCCCGCCGCACCTTGCACAGCGAGTACCGGAGCGCTGCTAGAGAGTAGGAAGAGGAGCCCGTTGAAGAGCAGCACAACGCCAACGGCGACAAGGCCAGCCTGCGGATTACGCTCTCCACGATCGCGGGGGAGCATGGGTCTTTAGCGCAGGGGGCGCTGGTAGGTCTCGGGGACGAGCATCTTCTCGAGCGCCTCAACCTCTTCCAGAATGATGCCCGTGCCGCGCACGACGCAGGTCAGCGGATCATCGGCGATGCGAACTGGCATCTTCGTTTCGGCCGAAAGGCGCACATCCATACCGAGCAGGAGTGCACCACCACCAGCAAGAACAATGCCCTGGTCCATGATGTCGGCGACGAGCTCTGGCGGTGTCTCTTCAATGGTGTCGCGCACGGCATTGATGATCTCAACGATCGATGGCTCAATGGCCTCACGCACCTGCGGCGCCGCCACCTCTACCGCGCGAGGCAGGCCGGTGAGTAGATCGCGTCCACGGAAGGTGATGCGCTGCGAGTCCCACTCGCCAGAGTGCGCCGAACCGACCGCCATCTTGATATCTTCGGCGGTGCGCTCACCCAGGAGCAGGTTGTACTGACGTCGGGCGTAGGCAACGATGTTCTCATCCATCTCGTCGCCCGCAATGCGGATGCTACGCGCCGTCACGATGCCGCCGAGGCTGGTGACGGCAACCTCAGTGGTGCCGCCGCCAATGTCAACGATCATGCTCCCGTTCGGCTCACCTACCGCAAGGCCGGCTCCGATCGCTGCAGCCATCGGCTCCTCAACAAGGCGGACCCAGCGTGCACCCGCTCGAATAGCAGCGTCGCGCACGGCACGCTTCTCTACTTCGGTGACTCCTGAAGGGATACCGATGATCATGCGCGGTCGTGCAGAGAGCCACCCGCCTTGGTGCACCTTGCGCACGTAGTAGCTAATCATCTGCTCCGTGACCGCGGCGTCGGAGATCACGCCATCACGGAGTGGGCGAATCGCCACGATATTCGCGGGGGTACGCCCGAGCATGCGCTTCGCCTCAGCGCCGATGGCGAGGACCTTGCGCGATTTGGTCTCAACCGCAACCACTGACGGCTCGCTGATCACGACTCCTTTGCCGGAGACGTGGACGAGCGTATTCGCCGTGCCGAGGTCAATGCCGATGTCGCGCGAGAAGAGGCTGTAGATTCGGTCAAGCATGGCGCGATGGTAGCACCCACCCCGCGCACCCCCGCCCTCCCCTTATGGCGCCTCGCCACCCCAGATCGACGGCTGCTTCGAGCGAATGCTCACCCAGCGACCATGCCCAATGACGAGGTGGTCCAGGAACTCAATGTCGAGCAGCCGGGCGGCGGCGAGGAGTTCGCTCGTCAGCCGGAGGTCTTCGTCTGAAGGCTCAGGGTCACCGCTCGGATGGTTGTGGACGGCGGCGAAGCCGACACCATGCGCCTCAAGGACCGGACGCAGGAGCTCACCGATGCGCACACTCGTGCCCGTTGCTGTGCCCGTATAGACGTGGCGCAGGTCGAGCAGCCCGTTGCGACCATCGACAATGGCGATGTGCAGCTGCTCCTGTGCCGACCTACCGAAGATCGGCTGAGCGATCGCGGCGAGATCGGCCGGCGCCTGAACGCGGGTTCGCTCTGCGGGCCACCAGGCGGTGAGCTCATGTGCTGCGGTCACGGTCCGAACCACGAGGTCAGCGGTGTGGCTTGGCAGTCCAGCGCGCTGCAGTCGGTCGGTGACGTTGCCGTGGATGAGCCCCCCTGGCCCTTCAGCCAGGGTGACGACATCGCGTGCGGTGTGCGTTGCCCCACTGTGAGAGAGCAACGTGTCGAGCGCGCGAACAAATTGCTGATCACGATCGCGCTGCTCCGGGCTCGCATCGCCAGGTATGGCCGATGCTAAGGCGAGACTCATCAAACCTCCACGGCGT
>JAPLHR010000093.1 GCA_026389535.1 Chloroflexota bacterium | reverse complement strand
TCTTGGCGGACTCCCTGGTGCCGCTTCTGGGGGAAAAGAAAAGAGCAGAGGTCTCCCTCTGCTCACATCCCGGCAGGACCGCCGGTCAGACGCTTACGCGCCTGGGCTGGTCATGCCGGGTATCGAAAGTAGAAGCGGTTCGCCATGCCCAAACCTTACGGCGGCGCGCGCCGTGGGTCAAGAAAGCGGGATTTGCACGCAAAAATCGGAGCCCCTCGCATCGTCACAGAGCGGCAAATGCGCCACGAAGCGGGGCGATCGCGCAAAAACACGCACAACTTCACCCCATACGCACAACTTTCGCGTGCGACGGCGGCAGTAGGGGCCTCTGCGTGCATCTGAGCGGGGCAGAGTACTGATTCCGCACGAATTACCCCCTGCCAAAAGGGGATTTGCCCCCCGCTGGGCGTTGACTTACCCAGTGGCCGGGTGTCAGCAGCTCAGAAATCGATGGGCCGGCACTCCCCTTGCGCACGAATTCAAAATTTCACGCTTGCAGTTATCCACATTGTGTTTTAGTTTTCCACAAGCCCCAACAATGGGGTGGAGTTATGACGGTCCGAAGTACGGGCTCGTCAGAGTGGAGGTACACACATGGCTGTAAAGAAGCGAAAGGCCGCTGCGAAGCGAAAGCCTGCTGCCAAGAAGGTCGCGAAGAAGCGAGTCGCGAAGAAGGCCGTCGCTAAGAAGGCCCCAGCGCGTAGCCAAGAAGGCTCCAGCCAAGCGAAAGGCCAAGCGCAAGACGGCGAAGAAGGCCGTTGCGAAGAAGGCCCCAGCCAAGCGCAAGAAGCGCAAGGCAGCAAAGAAGGCCGTAGCCAAGAAGGCTCCAGCCAAGCGAAAGGCCAAGCGCAAGACGGCGAAGAAGGCCGTTGCGAAGAAGGCCCCAGCCAAGCGCAAGAAGCGCAAGGCTGCGAAGAAGAAGTAACTTTTAACGATCCGTCGAGGATCGTTCGAGAGGCGTCCAGGGCAACCTGGGCGCCTCTCTCTTTTTCCCCGCATACTTGACCGCATGACCCGACCAATTGTTGTCAGCGACATGGATGGCACCCTCACCACCGCTGAAACGTGGCGCGGCGTGCACGAATGGATTCGCGCCAACTACCCAAGTGCCGCCGCGAGCCGGTTCATTACCGTTCGATTACCAATTGTCTTCCTCGCCCGCAGTGGCCTCATGAACAAGGAGCGTTTCCGCGCCCGCTGGCTCGAGGATCAGACCAAGTTGCTACGCGGTTTGCCTGCCGAGCAGCTCGCCGTCATGGGGGAGTGGGTCGTAGAGCATCTCCTCTGGCCAGCCCGACGCGTCGAAGCGATCACCGCAGTGCAGGCAACACTCGCCACGGCGCAAGCGATCGACCCAACTACCGAACTGGTTCTTGCCACGGGCGGCTATCAGCCGATTGCCGCAGCCTTTGCACGCCGGCTTGGCGCCACCATCGCACTCGGTACGCCATTCGAAGTAGTTGATGGCATCGCCACCGGGAAGCTCGCCGCGCCAACGCAATCGGGCGAAGAGAAGGCGGCTGCGGTGCGCGCGGCGGCGGCGGGCGGTGCAATCCTTGCAGCATTTGGCGACACCGCCGCAGATATTCCGCTCCTGCGCCTTGCAGAACGTCCAGTCGTGGTCGCGCCAGACCGTGCCCTGCAGCGAGTTGCCCTCGCTGAGGGTTGGGAGTCAATTCCAGAAGTGGTGACGGCGCGATGAGCAGCTATCGGCGTGTAGCAGCCGTTGCCTGGGCACTGACCGGGCTTCTCCTTGGCCACACACTTGCCTACGCAGCAACATTCCGAGACCCGCAGGTACTCCTTCACGTGCTGGAGGACACGGGGCACAACTGGCTTTCGCTGACCCCAGTGTTCGTTTCGCTCCTTGTGGCGCTGCTGGTGGTCACATCAGCGCGTGGTGCAACTGGCGCAACCTCTATGCGTCGGCGCTACGTCACGATCGCCGCCCTGCAGCTAAGCGCCTACATCGCCGTTGAGGTGCTCGAGCGGCTGGCCCACGGGTCGAGCCTCAGCGATGTTGCCGCGGGGCTCACCAGCGGCTACGGACCAACGCTCCTCGCATTCGGTCTTGCCGCCCAGTTGCTTGTCGCCGCTGGGACAGCGCTCTTGTCGCGAATGGTCGAGCGCGTGGTTGCCCGCCTGCGCGCGGTGAACGCGCGGCGGGTCGCCCCAGCGCCAAACACCAAGCGCATCAGGGTGCAGCCAATTCTCTTGAGAGCCATCTTTGGTGGCCTATCCCAGGGGGTGCGCGCGCCACCGCTCTCCTAGCGAATGCCTAAGCCGCCTCGCACGGCGGCGAATCATTACGTAGTTAGGAGAAGTTATGAAGAAGCACATTCGCTCGTTCGCGAGCATTACGGCAGCGATCGCGCTGCTCCTCGTTTCGGTGCTGCCAGTGGCAGCCCACGCCTCGGTGCCAGACGGCTCCGAAGTCCCCTCAAATAGCGGGGCAGTCATTCACGTGCGCCTTCCACATGGATGCGGCGATGCCGCAATCACCGCGGTAGAGGTGCAGCTCCCTGACGGGGTAGTTGGCGCGAAGCCCGAACTGATTGCCGGGTGGACCTCCACCACAGAGATGGTTCCTGCGACGTACACCCTGTACGGCACGGAGTACACCGAACGGGTTGGCACGATCACCTGGACGGGCGGCCCGCTCCCCGGTGGTCAGTTCTTGGACTTCGGCATCAACGCAACGTTCCAGCTGGAACCAGGCGAGTACACGCTCCCTGTGATCCAGTACTGCGGCGATGCTTCGGTTGCCTGGATTGAAGTGCCTGCGGCAGGGCAGACCCATGACGATCTGGAGCATCCAGCGCCGGAGTTTGTAGTCATCGACGCGGTGGCAACGGACGGCCACACCGATACACCTGCGGCAACGGCGACCGACCCGCTCGTGTACGTAGCGCTGATTGCAGCGGTTGCGGCCCTGGCGGTGAGCGCTGTTGGGCTTCGCGGTGGCGCGAAGTCGAAGCGCTAGTCGTTCAACGCTGAACGATGCCAAACCCGGTGTTTGGTGAGCGAACGGTGAGGGGGCGCGTGGTGCGCCTCCTCACTGCCGCGCTCGTACTCTGGTCCGGCGCGCTCCTTGCGCCGGCGTCGGCGCTCGCCCATGCCGAGGGGATCGCTATCACCCCGGCCGATGGCAGCCGGAGTGAAACAGCCCCCACCACGTTCAGCGTTACGTTCAACGAGCAGGTTGGGCTGGAGGGTGATGCAGTTCGCATTGTCGACTCGACAGGCCGGCAGGTAGACCTAGCTCCCGAGGTTGTGAACGGCACCGTGGTGAGCCAAGCGCTGCCGCCACTTACCGACGGCTGGTATCTGGCGACTTGGACCGTGACCTCAGTAGATGGCCACATCTTGAATCAGGCGAGCACGTTTGGCGTCGGTGCCGCCAGTGACGCATCGCGCGCCGCAGCGCTGGCACTGCGCAGTTCGACCGCACCAGCAAGTTGGGTCATGCGATTCGTTGCTGATCTCACCCTTCTCGTTGCCGTTGGCGCAGCGGCCGCGTGGGCGTTCATGTCGGCGCGATCGCAACGCGTTCAGCAGCTCCGCCAAGGATCGCTCGCCATCGCTGCCGTTGCGACGTTGGCCTGGTGGGTGATTGAGGCAGTGATTGGTGGCGGCGCATGGCTTCACACCGAGGCCTCCATCATTGGGGTAGCCCGCGGCGCAATTTTGGGCCTAGCCGCAGCACTCGCCACGCTGCATCGACATCGTCTACCGGCACTCCTTGCGGCGGTAGCACTTGTCACCATGGTGGTGGGCGGACACCCAGGCGGTGCGCTCATCACCGCGCTGTTGCTCGGTGCGCACCTTCTCGCCGCATCCGTTTGGCTCGGGGCAGCACCAGCCCTACTACTCATGCAACACGATGCCGCCGTCAGTAACGACGAGGCTCACCGCGCGACTAAGGCCTTCTCGCGCACCGCCACGTTTGCCATCGTGGCGATCTTTGGCGGAGGTGCACTGCTGGGCGCACAGCTCACCGACGGATTCGCAGGCGGACTGACGCTCTATGTGGCGATCTTGCTTGCAAAGTCCGGACTTGCTGGTGCGGCGCTGATTGGCGGTGCCTTGGCACGCCGCCGCCTAAACACTCCAGTAGCGACACCGGCCAAGCAACGCGGCGCGCTGCGGAAACTCTTCGCGGTCGATGTCGCCATCCTGATGGTCATCACGGGGCTCTCAGCGGCGCTCACGCTCGGCTCGCCGCACGAGGGGCATGCGGCCAAGTCAGGCGTTGGGTATTGCGCCATCCAGTTGCCAAGCGACGAGGTGTATCTCATCCTCAACCCGGGTCGCGTTGGCGAGAACCTTCTGCTCCTGGCCGGGGCACCCGCGGCCACATCGCTCTCCCTAGAGTTCGCGCAGCCCGGCGTCAGCGGCGCGCTACTCAGTGACCTCACAAGCCGCTCGGCTGGCACCGACGGGGCAGCCTGGCAGGGGAGCGCGATCTTGCCCCAGGTCGGGAACTGGCGGGTCACGCTGGTGATCCGTCCCGACCGCTTCACTGAGGTGCGGGGGGTCTGCACCATGGAGATCCTCCCGTAGGCGCTGGCCCGACCGCACCCATGTGGCGGCGCGCGGGTGATTCTGGGATACTCGCGCTCGGTCTCGGAGAGGTCGCATAGAGGTCTAGTGCAGCGGTTTGCTAAACCGCCACGTGGGGTTTTCCTGCGTCGAGGGTTCGAATCCCTCCCTCTCCGCCAGCCGTTGTACGCTGCACATCGCAGATGCGCCCGTAGCTCAGTGGATAGAGCGTTAGGTTGCGGACCTAAAGGTCGTGGGTTCGAGTCCCGCCGGGCGCACCATTCCCCCTCCCTCCTTATAGTGAAGCCATGAGTCGCGTTGCCGTTCTTGGCCTAGGCACCATGGGCGCCCCGATTGCGGGGCACCTCGCCGCTGCGGGACACAGCGTGCAGGCATGGAACCGCGGAACGCACCGCACCGCACCTGCGGGCACCACGCAACACACATCACTCACCGATGCCCTCACGGGTGCCGATGCCGTGGTGCTCTCCGTCTCCGATACGCCCGACGTTGAGGCGCTGCTTCTCGGCGCACCAGGCCAGCCTGGTGCGATTGACCTGCTGAAGGCCGGTGCAATCATCATCGACACCAGCACCATCGCCCCGCGCGCCACGCGCGAGATGGGGGAGCTGCTCGCCAAGAAGGGGATCCTGATGGTCGATGCCCCCGTGAGCGGCGGCAGCGAAGGGGCACAGAAGGGGACGCTGACCGTCTTCGTCGGTGGCAGCACCGAGGCGGTACAAGCGGCACTTCCTTATATCGAGACGTTCGCCAAAACGATCACGCACCTTGGCCCGCTCGGTTCGGGGCAGGTTGGCAAGGCGGTCAATCAGATCGTGATCTCAGGCACCTACCTGTCACTCGCCGAGGGGATCCTCGTTGGCCAGAAGGCGGGGCTTGATCCACAGACACTCGTCACCGCGCTCAGTGGTGGCTCGGCGCGCTCGTGGGCGCTCGAGAATCGCTGGGAGCGCATGGCAAACGACACCTACCCACTCGGCTTCAAGGTGTCGCTGCACCGCAAAGACCTGGGTATCGCCATTGGCCTTGCCGACGAACTGAACGTGCCAGTGCCAACGGCCATGCTCGTGGCGCACCTGGAAGATGAACTGATCAAGACGGGTCATGCCGACGAAGACATCTCCGCCCTCGCCCGACGCCTGCGCGACATCGCCAACGAGATCGACCCGGCGTGAGCGCCGAGCGCGACGCGATCCTCTCCGCGCAATACGTTGCACTGACCACCTATCGCCGCGACGGCACCCCCGTCACCACCCCGGTGTGGGCGGCGGCAGAGGGCACAAGTCTCTATCTGTTTAGCAATGCCAAAGCGGGCAAGGTGAAGCGCCTGCGCAACAGCAGCCGCGCGGCGATTGCCCCCTGCACCGCAACTGGCACGATCACCGGCGCACAGCTCCCAGCCGAAGCGTTCAACCTCGCGAGCGACCAGATGCCGAAGGTCTGGCGGCTCCTGACGAAGAAGTACGGCATGGCCGCACGTCTCTTTGTGGCCTACGACCGTGCCCGCGCACTCCTGCGCATGCAGCCCAGCGCTGGCATTGAGGTTCGGCTCACCCAGCGCTGGCATTGAGGTTCGGCTCACCCCTTAATCGGCTATTCTCCGCCGTGGAAAGGTGGCCGAGTGGTTGAAGGCACCGCTCTCGAAAAGCGGCAGGTTAATAGCCTCGTGGGTTCGAATCCCACCCTTTCCGCCACACATTGATCGGCGCATCGCGTACGGTCATCATGGAGAGGTCGCCTAGTGGTCTATGGCGCCGCATTGGAAATGCGGTTTGGGGGCAACCCCATCGAGGGTTCGAATCCCTCTCTCTCCGCCACACCTGCTTTATTGACGTAGGGGTGAGCAGGCCTCACGCTTCGAAGCCACCTGGCTGCGAATCCTCGCGGAAGGAGTTTTGGTAGGATTCGAGATGAAATCACCCCAATAGTTGATGCCGCGCATCTGAAGAGAAGGAGAACCACCATGGCAACCACCGCAGCCGTAAAGAGCACGATCACCTGCGACATGGAGGGCCGACTCGAGACCTTCAACGCAGGCGCCGAGCAGGTCTTTGGCTACAAGGCTTCCGAGGTGATCGGCAAGGCGCGCGTGTCGCAGTTCTCCCCAGGACTGGTGGTGCTGCAGAACGTGCCGAACTGGCTCGCGATCGCGAGCACCACGGGCAAGTACGAAGGGGAGACCGTTTTCGTTCGTAAGGACGGCAGCCGCTTCCCAGCGAAGATTCGCATCACCCCAACCAAGCGCGATGGCGTGCAGATTGGCTACTGCGGCGTTACGACGCCGCTCCCAATGAGCGAGATCGCCCGCGTCGAGCCGAAGATCAAGACCTTCACCAAGATCTTCCGCTGGATGGTGGTGACGCGCGCCCCGTTCCTCTCGGCGAGCATCATTCCGGTGCTAATCGCCGGCGCCTACGCCGCACAGGTTTCAACCTTCTCGTGGCTACCGTTCGTGCTGGCGCTCGTGGGCGCAGCCTCGGTGCACATTGCCGCCAACACCTGGAACGACATGTACGACTGGCAGAGCGGTGCCGACAAGATCAACCACGACTACTTCCTGCCGTACTCCGGTGGCAGCCGCGCGATCGAGCTTGGTCTCGTTACTGAGGGTGGGCTGATGCGCATTGCCATCGGCTCGCTCGTGGTTGCACTCGCCTGTGGTCTTGGGATCGCGGCACTCGGTTCGCCGATCGTGCTCCCGCTCGGCGTGCTTGGGGCATTCGCAGCGTGGGCATACACCGCGCCACCACTTCGACTCATCGCGCGACGCGGGCTCGGCGAGTTGCTGATCGGCGTCGCCTTTGGGCCGCTCCTCTCGGTAGGGGCCGTGGCCGCTATGACGGGAACCATCGACCCTGTTGCAGGGCTCCTTGGCGTTCCCGTGGGTCTGCTCACTACCGCAATCCTTTGGATCAATGAGTTCCCCGATGCACCGAGCGACGCGCTCGCCGGCAAGAACCACCTGGTCGTGACGATCGGCACCAGTGCCGCACGCTGGGGCTACGCTGCACTGCTCGTTGGTGCCTACGGAATCCTGATCGCACTCGTCGCCACGGGTGCACTGCAGTCCACGGCGCTGCTGGCGCTGCTCACGCTCCCCATCGCTGCTCGTGCCCTCATCACGCTCTTCCGCGAGTTCGCCACACGAAAGCTCGTGCGCGCAAACGTCGGAACGATCGTGCTGCAGGGCGCGTTTGGGTTCAGCCTCGCGATCGGTATCGCGCTCAGCTGATCTCGAGACTCGTTTCGCTGCCCCCGATGGCAGCTACAGTGAGCGCATGAGTAATCGCACACGCCTCGGTTCATGGCTTCGGGCGATCAGCCAGGTTGGCCTCGGCCTCTTCCTCACCTCGGCTGGATACAGCCACCTCACGGTGAATCGTCTGGAGTTCCAGGCGCAGGTGCCCACCTGGCTCCCGCTCGATCCTGACTTCGTGGTGCTCGCATCGGGCGTCGTCGAGATCGCGCTTGGGCTCTCACTCCTGACCTTGTGGCGCTTTCGGGTACACGTTGGGCTTCTTGCGGCGCTCTTCTTTGTGGCGATCTTCCCGGGGAACATTAACCAGTTTGTGAACGGGATTAATGCCTTTGGCTTGAATACAGACATGTCCCGAGGGGTGCGCCTCCTCTTCCAGCCGGTGCTGGTGCTCTGGGCGCTCTGGTCGACGGGTGCACTGAGCGTGGTGCGGCGGCGCTAAGTCCCTCAATTGACCACGTCTGGCGGTAACCGTCCCCTGCTAAGGTGCTCCGCAAGGGCCGAGTAGCCCTAAGAACCGTGATGTAAGGAGTACCCCATGCCCGCCAAGCACCCAAGGCTAGCCGTTGCGATTGCTCTCGCCTTCTCCCTCGCAGTGGCTGCGCCGGCTTCGGCGCTGCAGCCGCCTGATTTCCGCGTTGTTGATCTTGTTCCAGGCTCGGGCGGATCGGCCGCGGCTAATTTTACGCGGCTCGGCACCTGGGATTACTTCTCGGCGTTTGATGGCGCAACCTCAGGCCTCTGGCGCACCAACGGCACCACGACGGAGTTGGTCAGCGACCAGGTGACTGTGGAGTCAGCGTATAACTACTATGGCTCCACTGACACCACCTTTGCGGTGCTCGGGAGCTATCTCTACTTCGCCGGCGACACCATCGCCTCGGGATCCGAACTGTGGCGGACAGATGGCGTTACCACGGAGTTGGTGAAAGAGATCAACCCCGGCGGTGCCGACGGTGTCGCGGCACATTTCAAAAAGCTCGGCAGCTACCTGTATTTTCGTGGGCGGAATGCGACCCAAGGCTGGGAGCTGTGGCGCACGAACGGCACCACAACGACCCTGGTAAAGGACATTGAGCCTGGTGCGGATAGCTCCTTTCCAAATGGATTCGTTGAATTCGGCGGAAAGCTGTATTACAGCGTGTCAACGATTGCGGCTGGTTGGGAACTGGGCTCCACTGATGGCACAAGCGCCGGAACCGTGGTCTACGACATGACTCCTGGTTCTGATGGTGGTGGACCGATAGATCTCACGATTTTCCAGAGTCGCCTCTACTTCTCAGGTCCAGGGGCTGCACTTTGGTATACAACTGGCACGAGCGCTCCGGTCGAATTCCCCTACTCACCAGCGACTGTGCATGATCTCACCGTCATGGGCTCTCAGCTCTTCTTCACCGGAAGCGATTCAGATCATGGACGTGAGCTGTGGGTAACCACGGGCGATATCACCGATGCGGCCGGCACAGCGCTGGTTGAGGACATTCAGGACGGTTCCTCAGGTTCAGATCCAATGTATCTGACCGTGCTCGGCAGTCGCGTTTACTTTTCGGCGGACACCCCTGAGCTTGGTCGTGAGCTCTGGAGTTCGAATGGGCTCATTGGCGGCACCACCCTTGTGCGGGACCTCAATGAGAACTCCACTGGGCCCTTTTCCGGAGTGGGCTCCTATCCCAAGAGCCTGACAGTGTTTGCGGGCTCGATCTATCTCTACGCAGAATCTACCGACGGCCCGCGTTTGTGGCGAGTCGATTCCTCAACATCGGCATCGCCGCAATCGGCGATCCCGCTTCCGAATACTGGGGACTACACCGAGTTCAGCCAGCGCCGCCTCTACCCATCGGGCGACAAGCTCTATGTGCAGACCGACGCGGCAGGGGTGGGCCAGGAGTACGCCTGGATGCAGGCGCCTGCAGCACCAGCATCGGTAGCGGCACCTGCGATCACTGGCACGGCAAAGGTGGGCAAGATGCTTACCGGTGCACGTGGCAGCTGGTCGGGTGTTCCTTCGGCCATCACCAGTGCACAGTGGTACCGCTGCACGAGTGCAGGTACCACCACGCCGACGAGCGCCAACCTCACTGGTTGCTCGGCGATCAGCGGAGCAACCAAGGCAACCTACAAGGCGGTAACGGCCGATAAGGGTAAGTACCTGCGCCTGCGCGTGACGGCCAAGAACGAGTCTGGCACCGTTTACCGCTGGAGCAAGGCGACCGGCAAGATCGCCCCATAGATTCTCGCTCAGGGATTTTTGAGAGGCCTCGCCAGACGGCGGGGCCTCTCGCGTTAGCGGGGGAGTCCGGCGATCACCTGGGCCAGTGCCGCGCCGAGCGGCGTGGCGAGGTACTTCGACATGGTCGTCGTGAGGTGATGGTGGTCGTGATAGACCACGCGGCCGTCGATGATCGGTGCGCATTTGGTGCCTGGGCAGAGGGCGGCGGTGAAGTCGAAGATCGGTAGGTTGCGCTGCTCAGCAACGAGCAGGTCACGCGCATGACCACGATTGCCGTAGGCGGCACTCCTGGTGACTACGCACTTCGCCACGTTGCTGCGGTTACGAGCGAGGCAGGTCGGGATGTTGTTCTGGCCGAACGGCGTGTCCGAGAAGATCAGGGTCGGGAAGGGGATCTTGTCGAGCATGCGGCCTACGGCATCGGCGTAGTACTGCGGGCGAATTTCGTTGGGCTTCCCCTCCTCGCGATACCAGGTCTGCGAGAGGATCACGAGGGCCGGGTGCAGCTGGGCGATCTTCGTAACGACATTGGCGCGCCACTTCGTACATGAGGTGTACGACTTGCCGAGTCGATAAGCGTAGAGCTTCACATCCATGAATGCGCAGTTCACCTTGGCAATCGGAATGATCTCGTAGTTGTACGCCTTGCCGATCGCGTCGAGGGCGGGCATCCAGTGCAGGGCGTGACTGTCGCCGAGCAGCACGATGCGCGTGCCACCCTTCGTGCCGTAGTAGCAGATGGGAACCGTCTCGCCGTAATGGTCGCGGCTGCAGCCCTTATTGAGGATGTTGTCGGCATCGCCTGCGGCGCGTCCGATGGTCGGTTTGATGTTCGCGGGCACTGCACCCGTGAGCTGATGCACCGTGGTGCCCCCAATTGAGATTGGTGCCCACGGCGTGGGGGAGGGGCTCACCAACTCCGCACTTGCGCTTGGTGTTGGTGTAACGATGCTGATACCCGGATCATCACTGGCGCCAGGCTCAGCTGAGGCGACATCTGGCGCAACGCCGACACCTGCGAGTGCGAGCACGAGGCTCGCCAGCACAACGCCGCCGCGACGCAGCACCGTGCCCGGCACCAGGCTTAGTACAAAGCCCTTACGGAACGGCTGCTCCACGAAGCGATACATGAGTGCGGCAACGAGCACGCTGGCAACCACCGCGAGAGCTGTGCTTCCTTCGTTCATGGTGATGCCGAAATACGTCGGCAGAATTAGGATCGGCCAGTGCACCAAGTAGAGGCTGTAGCTGATGCGCCCAATGGCACGCAGCGGCGCGAGCGAGAAGAGTGCGCGCATCGCCTTACCACCCGCTGCGCTAACGGTGCCGCGCAAGCCAATCGTGGCCATGCCGCCAATGAGCGCCACTGAGGCTACGCCCGAGAGTGGCCCTGCAATGCCGGGGTAGCCCTTCTCGCCCGGAAGCAGCAGCGTGAGGGCGGCGATCATCACCAGGCCGATCGGCGCGAGGGGGATGCGGCGCAGCGCGTTGCTTGCAAGGATTCGTGTCTCAAGGAGTGCGAGGAGGCCGCCCGCAGCGAGGCCATAGGCGCGCGTTGGCAGCAGGTAGTACGCCCAGATCGGCTCGGTTGGCGTTAGCAGTACGGCAGCGGCGGTAGAGCCGATGGCGATGACGGCAAGGGTGATCAGGATCGCGCGACGCTGGTCAATCTTCCAGGCGATGCCGAGTAGCAGAGGCACCAGCAGGTAGAACTGCTCTTCAACACCAATCGACCAGAGCGGCAGGAGCGGCGAAGGTTCGGTGCTGCTGAAGTAGTCAACTGCTTGCAGTCCGAAGGTGATGTTCGCAGCACCTGCGAGTGCGGCGGCGCCATCCTTTGCGGTGCGTGCCAGTGTCGTCGGGTCGTTCAGTAAGGCCACCACAGCAACCGTCAACAGAATCGTTGCCGCGAGGGCGGGGGCGATGCGTCGAATGCGGCGGGCGTAGAAGTCGCGGAAGCTGATCCCGTGCCCCGTCTCCAAGCCGCGCAGCAGGATCCCCACGATCAGGTACCCCGAGAGGGCGAAGAAGATGTCGGGTCCGAGGGCAGCACCAGGGATCTGTAGGCCGGCATGCGCCGCCACCACGAGCGCTACGGCGAGGCCGCGCAGCCCTTCGATCTCCGGTCGGAACTGGGTTTCACTCGCCTGGCGGGGGGTGCTCTTCATGCGTGCAGTATGGGGCACGGCGGCGGGGGCGGGTGCGCTAAGGTTCGCGCATGACCACGCCTGTCAAGCGCCCCACGATGATCGTTGACTGCGACCCAGGGCACGACGATGTCTTCGCGCTGGTGGTCGCCAATCACTACGCCAATCTGATCGGCATCACCGCCGTTCACGGCAATGCACCCCTCTCGCGCACGCTGCCAAATGCCCTGATCTCCTGCGACGTCTTTGGCATCAGCGCCCCCGTCTTCGCCGGCGCAGACCGGCCGCTCGTGGCGCCACCACGCAACGCCCCACACATTCACGGCGAGTCTGGACTCGGCGGCCCCGAGCTGCCACCCGTGCGTCGCACCGCCGAGAAGATGGGCGCCGTCGAAGCCATCATCTAACTCGTGCGGAAGCACGAAGGCGAAGGGGTCTGGCTCGCACCACTCGGCCCGCTCACCAACATCGCCCTTGCCCTGCGCGCCGCCCCAGACCTTGGTAAGCGCATCGCCGGCATCTCGTTGATGGGTGGCGGCACCCTGCACGGCAACCGCGCACCCCATGCCGAGTTCAACATCTGGGCCGACCCTGAGGCCGCCTCCACCGTCTTCAACTACGGTGGCCCGCTCAAGATGGTCGGCCTCAACACCACGCACCAGGTGGTCATCACCAAGGAGTTCGTGCAGCGCGTCTTGTCGCTCGGCACACCGAGCGCGAAGTTCGCCGCAGAGCTGCTCGACTTCTTCTCAACCACGTATGGCGAGCAGCTCGGCACCTATGGCGGCCCGCTGCATGACCCGTGCGCAATCTTCGCTGTCACACATCCGCACCTCTTCGACCTGCGCGAGAAGCGCGTTGACATTGAGCTGCACGGCGAGTTCACCCGCGGCATGACCGCCGTCGACGAGCGACCGATCGTGCAGTCGAAGAAAGAGAAGCCGAACGCCCTCGTCGCCTACGAGCCAAAGTCCGCCGAGATCTTCCAGTTGATCTACGAGGCGCTCGCCACCGCACCGTCGGCGTGAGCGCCGCGGTCACGAGGCGCCGCCTTCAGACTTCGCTCGTTCTGGGCGTTGGCCTCGGCAGCACTGGCTACATCGCCGCCATCACCATCGCCACCATCGTGGCGAAGGAACTCTCCGGAGGCTCTAGCTTCGCGGGGCTCCCTGGGGCAACGATCGTGCTCGGCTCCGCAGCCGCTTCGCACTTTCTCTCGCGCTTCATGGTGGGCTACGGCCGACGCACCGGGCTCGTGCTCGGCTACGGCATCGGCGCCGCTGGCGCGCTCGGCGCTGGAGTCGCCGTGGTCCTCTCCTCGTTCCCACTCTTCATCGTCGCCACCGCGGCGATGGGCTTCGCCAACGCCGCGAATCAGCTCTCGCGCTACACCGCCGCCGACATGTATCCCGAGACGGGTCGCGCCTCGGCGATCGGCCTTGTCGTTTGGGGCTCGACCCTCGGCTCCATCGTTGGTCCGAACCTCGTCACCCTCTCGGGGAACATTGCCGAAGGGTTCAACCTGCCGCGACTCGCTGGTGTCTATGGCGTGCCGGTCCTCTTCGTGACGGCCGCCGCGCTCCTCACGCTCTTCACCCTTCGTCCGGATCCCGCAACCCTTGCGCCAGCACCAGCGAGGGCAATCAAGCGCGCCAGCGCATCGCTCGGCGAGATGCTTGCCCGACCACGCATCCTAGCCGCCGTTGTGGCGCTGATTGCTGGGCAGGTGGTGATGGTGCTGGTGATGACGATGACGCCGCTGCACATGACCGAGCATGGCCACGGCCTCGACGCCGTTGGCCTCGTCATCAGCGGACACACCTTTGGCATGTTCGCCTTCTCGCCGATCTCGGGACGACTCGCTGGCCGATTCGGTACTCCGGCCATCATCGCGGTGGGACTCGCGTTGAGCGCCTTCGCCTCGGTGCTCGCCGCAGTGGCGCCGCCAGATGGCGGCATGATCCTCTTTGCTGCCCTCTTCTTGCTTGGTGTCGGTTGGAACTTTGGATTCGTTGCCGGCTCCGCGCTCCTCACCGAGGGGCTCGATGGCGCCGAGCGCACCACGCTGCAAGGGGCGACCGACGCCATGATCTGGAGCTCAGCCGCCGCAGCCGCACTCGGCTCGGGGATCGTGGTTGCCGTGGCGAGCTACACCGCGCTCGGACTCCTCGGCGCCGCGCTCATCCTGCTCCCAGTCGCTGCAATGCTGCGCGGCCGCGCCGCACTTCGCCGCTCCTAGCGGCGAGCGTTACGCCTTAGGCGCGCGAACAACGCTCTCGAAGCGCTCCTTATGGGAGCCGTCGCAGAAGGGCTTGTTTGCAGAGTGACCGCAACGGCAGAGGCCGGCGGCTGGACCCTCGTGCGGAATCTCGTTCCCTTCAACGTCAACGATGGTGAAGTCGCCCTCGACACGGAGTGAGCCGTTGTCCTTGACGGTGATCTTGACCTTCTGCTCGTCGCTCATGAAGCCCCCCTCTGCTGTTCTCTGGCGAAGTCGCCATGGTCCGCAGTTTACCCCGCCCCCGCAACGCTCCATCAGGAGGTGCGGCGTGTGC
>JAPLHR010000102.1 GCA_026389535.1 Chloroflexota bacterium | reverse complement strand
GCTGGTGCTGCAGCCTTCGGTCCGCGTTCTCGCATGGGCGGTTACCTCACTGCAGTTGAACAAGAGATTGATCTGCGCGCGAAGTTAGCCGACGCACAGTTCGGTAGCCTCGGCTCCGCAGATCGTCAGCCGCTCGAGACGCTCTACCTCGGCGGTGGCACCCCATCGCTCCTGCCAACCGACCGACTCGCCGCCCTCATTGAGCGCATTCGTGATCGCTTCGGGCTAACCCCCGACGCCGAGGTGACCCTCGAAGCGAACCCCGGCGCTGATGAGCGGGGCGACTTGGCCGGGGTTGTGCAGGCTGGCGTCACTCGGCTCAGCGTCGGCGTGCAGGTGATGGATACGACCGCCCTGCGCTCCCTCGGCCGACGGCACACCCCCGACGACGTGGTGGCGACGATCGCCGCCGCCCGTGCGGCAGGGTTCGCCAGCCTCTCCATGGACCTCCTCGCCGATCTGCCCGACCTCCCTTTTGACGCCTGGGCGGCGAGCCTCGACGCGGCGATCGCCCTCGCCCCCGACCACCTCAGCGTCTACGCCCTCACCCTCAGCCTCGGCCCCGATGAGTCTGGCGACGACCGCCTCGCGACCCCGGCGGGTGCTGTCGCCTGGCGGGAGCGGGCCGCCGCTGCCCAAGACGAAGAGCGCGGCGCGCTGGAGCTTGAGCACCTCAACAGCCGCCTCCCCGCCGCTGGATACAACTGGTACGAGATCAGCAACTGGGCAACCGTCGGCCATGAGTCAAAGCACAACACCCTCTACTGGGAGCGCGCCAGCGTTGCCGCCGTTGGTCCAGGCGCGCACGCCTTCGACGGCGTCACGCGTCGCTGGAACTCCGCCAACCTCGACGCGTGGGAGGGGGCGCTGCAGCAGGGCGAACTTCCACCAGGTGGTGAATCGCCCGCCGAGAGCGGCGCTGCAGGTGCCGCAGAGGGCTTGGTGCTTGCGCTGCGCATGGCGCGTGGCATTGATCGCGATGCCGCCGTGCGCGACGGATTCAATGAGGCAATTGCCTGGGGCGAATCCAACGGCCTGCTCGCGCCACACCCGACCGATGCGTCGCGCATTCAGTTGACGCTGCGCGGCCGCCTACTGAGCAACGAACTCTTCTCGCGAATCGTGTAGTGACCGTCGCGCGTTGGCGCGACGCAGATCAGTTCGGCGCGGCGAGATCGCGGCGCGGGAAGATGTAGAGGGCCCAGACCGCGGCGATCAGGGTGACTACACCGAAGATCAACGCCGATGAACTGTCGACCGTGCCGTTGAGCAGGTCGACCGGCGAGAAGTGGTTGAAGAGCGAGAGGAAGCGATACGGCTCCACCACATCCCAGAAGGAGCCGATCACCTCAATGATGTAATTCGCCATGATGAACGAGACGGTGATCGCCATCGATGGCGCGGTGTTGTCGAAGCTGCCGCTGGTGGCGATGCCGATCGTGGCGAACATCCCCCAGAAGAGTGCGCCGTAGACCCAGAGGATCGGTAGCTGCTCAAACGCAAGTTGGTCGGTGACGCCGGCGATCTGCGCGCCGAGTACGGTGCCCACGATGTAGGCGAGCGAGACGAGTGCTGCGCCAACCCAGCCCTCAATGAGCATGGTGACGAGGATCTTGCGTCGGCTCAGTGGACGGCTGAGGAGTAGCTCGAGTGTGCCGCGCTGTCGCTCACCCGAAAGTGCGCCAACGGTGAGGCCCGCACTCAAGATGCCGAAGAGGGCGATCGAGATCGGGTGAATAAAGCCAACTGAGATCGTGCCTGCGAGGGTCGAGAAGTTGCCCGCGCCAGGCGGAATCGGCTTCCCAGCGATGGAGTCCTGGAAGGCCTTGTAGATCACGGGGAAGAGGAGCGACCAGATCACCACCACGGCGAGTCCGACAGCGAGGCGAATGCGGTGGCCGCGCAGCAGGCGGCGGAAGAGGGTCGCGTTCATCATCGGGAGCTCCTCTTCTTGGCCGGGCTCTTCTTGGCAGGAGTCTTCTTGGCTGGAGACTTTTTGGCGGGTGCGCGCTTCGCGACTGGTCGCTTTGCGGCGGTCTTCAGCTTCGCCTTCTTCACCTCGGCAACCTCTGGGAATACTTGCACCGCGCCAGAGCTGTGCCGTGCATCGCCGTAATACGACATGAAGGCCTCTTCAAGGCTTGCGGCCTCAATGAGGAGGTCGCGCAGCCCGGATGTTTGTAGTCGCGCAATGAGCTTCGGTACGGCTGCTGACTCTGCCTCGCAGCTGATGCGGTAGCCGCTCTTTCCCTCTGGGGCGACCTTGACGCCGAAGACGCCAGCGAGTGTGGCGAGGCGCGTTGGCTTGCGCGCAACGAGCGCGTCAACGCGGCGCCGCTGGAATCGCACCAGTGTCTCCACCGTTTCAAGTGCAACAAGCTTGCCGCCGCGAACAATAGCGACGCGATTACAGATGCGCTCCACTTCGCTGATGAGGTGGCTGCTGAAGAAGACGGTGCGTCCGGCGGCGACGCGCTCCAGGAGTAGCTCTTGCAGCGACCGCTGCATCAGCGGGTCGAGACCCTCGGAGGGCTCATCAAGAATCAAGAGCTCTGGATCGGTCTCAAGGGCCTGCACCACGCCGATCTTCTGGCGCATGCCGCGGCTGTAGTCGCGCACCGGTCGTTTCAAGATTGCATCGGAGAGTTCGAGCGCCTCCATCACGCGATGGCGAAGGAGTGATGGTCGGCCGCTCAAGGCGCGCATGTGGTCGAGGTACTCGCGGCCGCTCATGTAGTCGTAGACGGCGAAGCCGGAGGGAAGGTAGCCAACACGGCGACGGATCTCGACTGAGTCCTTGACGATGTCGAGACCGAGCACTGAGGCGGAGCCGCCGGTCGGGTGCAGGAAACCGAGGAGGGTGCGAATCGCGGTGCTCTTCCCCGCGCCGTTTGGGCCGAGGAAGCCGAAGAGCTCACCCTCTTTGATCTCCAGGTCGAGAGAGGAGAGCGCCTTGATCTCGCCAGTGCGGCCGTAGTGCTTGGTAAGGGCGCGGGTCTGGATGGCGAATGAATTGGACATACCCTGATTCTACGCTTTTGACCCAGCAAGGCTGACCCCACTAGACTGAGTTGGCACTCAGCATCTGCCGAGTGCCAAGAAACGAGGTGGGCATGGTTCGACGACAGCGACGCACCGGACTCCTGGACGATCGCGCCCGCGTCATCCTCGCCGCCCTCGTTGAGGAGCACATCCGCACGGCCATCCCCGTCGGATCAATGGCTCTCTCAGACGGCTACGACCTGGGCGTCTCGCCCGCCACCGTTCGCGGCGTGCTCGTTGAACTTGAGGAGCTCGGCCTTCTGATGCAGCCGCATACTTCGGCGGGCCGCATCCCGACCGATCTTGGCTATCGCACCTACGCGGTGGAGATCGCCACCCCCGACGAGGTCACCCCGGTTGACCAACTCATGATTCGGCACCAGTTCGGCCAGGCGGAAGGGGGGGCCGACCAGTGGTTCCGGATCGCCGCAACCACGCTGGCGAGCTCTTCGCGCGCTGCGGGAATCGCCACGCCGATGCGCCCGACCTCTGCCCAGCTCCGCCACATCGACCTGGTGCGCACCGCCGACCGCCTCGCCACCCTGATTGCCGTGGTGAGCGATGGGAGCGTGCGCCCAACCCTGCTGCCACTCCCAGAGGGGGCCGACCAAGATGCCCTCACCGCCGTGGCGAGTCGTCTGAATGCGACGGTGCTCAACAAGAGCTCGGCGCAACTCGCCGCCGCCGCCACGAACCTCCCCGAGTCGCTGCCGAACCGCGCCATCGTGCGGACCGTGCTGGAGCGCACCAGTCGCCTTCTCGCCGAGATCGACGATGCGGCGGTCGAGCACGTCTATAGCGACGGCCTCCTTAACGTGATGGAGGCCCCCGAGTTCGCGGAGAGCTCGCGGGTGCGCAACGTCTTCACCGCACTCGAAGGGCGCGGCTACTTGGGCAACCTGGTGCACGAGGTGGTGCAGGGTGGGCAGGTGCGCCTCTTTATCGGCAGCGAGAACGTCCCCGTTGAGATGCACGGCGTCTCCCTGATCCTCGCCCCGTATGGGGTCCCCGGTCAGGCGCTCGGCGTTGTGGGGGTCCTTGGACCAACGCGCATGCCGTACCCGCGGGCGGTCGGCTCGGTCCAGTTCGTGGCCAACCTCCTCTCGGAGCTCGTCACCCGCTTCCATCGCGCCTAGCGCTTGACTCCCGCCGCCCCGCGGCGTATTCTCCCCTCAGCGAGTTAGCACTCTAATCGTTTGAGTGCTAACTTACGCACGAGCCCTCCCGGAATCGGGGGCTCCTGAGCACAAAAGGGGGCACGCATGACCCAACCGACGATCGAGTCCGAGGCAACCGAGCAGGAGGCGCCTGAGCTCGATCCGCTCGCCGCCGCCCTCTTGGAGCGCGACGAGCAGATCGCCGCCCACCAGCGCACCGCCGCCGACTTCGCCAACTTCCGCCGCCGCACCGCCGAGGAGCGGGAGCGCGAGGCTGGGCTGGCGAGCGAGTCACTCCTCATCAAGGCCTTGGCGATTGCTGACGACATGGACCGCGCCCTCGCGGCAGTGCCGGCAAACCTGACGGCCGAGCCGTGGGTCGAAGGTGTCGCCGCCATTCATCGAAAGCTCCTGGCGCTTCTAGAGAGCGAAGGGGTGACCCCATTTGAATCGATCGGCAAGGCATTTGATCCGCGGGAACACGAGGCGATTGCCCAGGTTCCCGGTAGCGGCAAGCCCGCCGGCGAAGTGATCGCCGAGCATCAAAAAGGGTGGCGAATTCGTGACCGAATTCTGCAACCTGCGGTGGTGAGTGTGGCGAACGATTAACGGAGCGACTGCTCCACATAGCGTAGAAAATTTTGGCAGTAAGTAAGTAAAGGAGAACCTACATGGGAAAGATTATCGGGATCGATCTGGGAACCACGAACAGCGTTGTTGCCGCCATGGTCGGCGGCGAGCCGACGGTGATTAGCTCCGCCGAAGGCGGACGAACCGTTCCATCTGTTGTTGGATTCGGCAAGGGCGGCGAGCGACTCGTCGGCCAGCTGGCGAAGCGCCAAGCGGTAACGAATCCAACAAACACCGTCTTTAGCATCAAGCGCTTCATGGGCCGACGTTTTGATGACGTTGAGTCGTTGAAGACGAAGGGTCTCGTTCCCTACGTTGTAGAGAAGGATGCCGGCAGCGACGGCGTGAAGGTCAAGGTTGATGGCGGATCATATTCGCCACAAGAGATCTCGGCGATGATTTTACAGAAGCTCAAGGCCGATGCAGAGGCGTTCCTCGGCGAGAAGATCACCGAGGCAGTGATTACGGTGCCGGCCTACTTTGACGACACGCAGCGACAGGCAACGAAAGATGCCGGCCGCATTGCGGGACTCGACGTGAAGCGCATCATCAACGAGCCAACCGCGGCGGCGCTCGCCTACGGTCTCGACAAGAAGAAGGAAGAGAAGATCGCCGTCTACGACCTTGGTGGCGGAACGTTCGACATCTCGATCCTGGAGCTTGGCGACGGCGTCTTTGAGGTGAAGTCGTCCAACGGCGACACCCACCTTGGCGGCGACGACTTCGACCAGCGGATCATTGACTGGCTCCTGGCCGAGTTCAAGAAGGACCAGGGGATCGACCTTTCGAAGGATCAGCAGGCCCTTCAGCGCCTCAAGGAGGCGGCGGAGAAGGCCAAGATTGAGCTTTCCGGTACGGGCCAGACTGAGATCAACCTGCCGTACATCACGGCCGATGCGACCGGTCCGAAGCACGTGGTGGTGACCCTAACCCGAGCCAAGCTCGAGGCCCTGGTCGCCGACCTGATTGAGAAGACGAAGGCTCCAGTGCTCGCCGCACTGAAGGATTCAGGCCTCAAGGCGTCGGAGATCGACGAGGTCGTTCTCGTTGGCGGCATGACGCGCATGCCCGCCGTTGTTGAGGCGGTCAAGGCGCTCTTCGGTGGCAAGGAGCCGTCGAAGGGTGTGAACCCTGACGAGGTGGTGGCGATCGGCGCAGCGATCCAGGGCGGCGTCCTCGCGGGCGACGTCAAGGATGTGCTGCTGCTCGAGGGCGGCGTCCTCGCGGGCGACGTCAAGGATGTGCTGCTGCTCGACGTGACGCCGCTCTCGCTCGGCATTGAGACGTTGGGTGGCGTGATGACGAAGCTCATCGAGCGCAACACGACGATCCCAACCTCAAAGAGCCAGACATTCTCGACGGCCTCCGACAACCAGCCGCAGGTGGAGATCCACGTGCTGCAGGGTGAGCGCGAGTTTGCCGCCGACAACAAGACGCTCGGCAAGTTCATTCTCTCCGGGATCCCCGCCGCTCCGCGCGGCGTGCCACAAGTTGAGGTGACGTTCGACATTGACGCGAACGGCATCCTCGATGTGAAGGCGAAGGATCGTGCGACGGGCAAGGAGCAGCAGGTGCGCATCACCGGCAGCTCGATGCTCGGCAAGGAAGATGTTGACCGCATGGTGCGCGAGGCGAAGGATCATGAGGCAGAAGACAAGGCACGCCGCGAGGCGGTCGACTTCCGCAATCAGACCGAAGCGCTCGCCTTCCAAGCGGAGAAGACGCTGACCGATCTTGGCGACAAGGTCGATGCGGCGAAGAAGAGCGAAGCGGAGGGGCTCATTGTGGAGGTCCGCGAGGCCCTCAAGGGTGAGGACCAGACGCTCCTGAAGGAGAAGGGCGAGGCGCTCGCGCGACTCATGTCAGAGATCGGCATCGAAGGCGAAGCGAAGGAGGTCTAACCTATGGGTATGACCAACTCCGCAGCTGAACCTACCGCGCTGATCCGCGCCCAAGGCCTGACGAAGGTCTTCGGCGCGCGTTCGGCCGTGGACGGCATCAACTTCGAGGTCCGCGACGGCGAATTCTTCGGCTTCCTTGGGCCCAACGGCGCAGGGAAGACGACGACGATGCGCATGATCGCGGGCGTCTCACCACGGACCTCGGGCACCCTCGAGATCTTTGGGCAGGACCCAGATCTTCACGGCTCGGAGATTCGCGGCCAGATCGGCGTCGTGCACCAGCAAGAGACGCTCGACATGGAGCTGAGCGTTCGCGAGAACCTGCTCGTCTTCGGTCGCTTCTTCGGCATGGATCGGCCCAGCATCGCGACACGCGCCGACGAACTTCTTGAGCTCTTCCAGTTGAGTGACCGCGCCAAGGATCAGGTGGAGCCACTCTCGGGCGGCATGAAGCGCCGCCTCTCCATTGCGCGATCACTGATCGCCAGCCCACGCGTTCTGATGCTCGATGAGCCAACGACCGGACTCGACCCACAGGCGCGCCACCTGCTCTGGGATGCGCTGCAGCGACTGAAGCGTGGCGGAACCACGATCGTGTTGACCACCCACTACATGGATGAGGCCGAACAGCTCTGTGACCGACTCGTGGTGATGGATCAGGCGAAGATCGTTGCCGAGGGTTCGCCACGGCAGCTCATCGTTGAACATGCGTCGCGCGAAGTGCTCGAGCTGCGCTTCCCGAATGGCACCGAATCTATTGATACAAAAGTGCTGGAGGGGATTGGCGACCGCTACGAGCGACTCGCTGAGCGGGTGATCAGTTGGAGCACGGCCTTGATCCTGAGAGCTGGCTCGTGCGACGCTCAAGCTTGGAGGATGTCTTCCTTCGGCTTACGGGCCGGACACTCGACGAGTGAGCGCCGCGCAGAGCGCTTCGCCGACGCGCTCGCGAAGTCGCCTTGCTGCGATTCGCGAAGCGGCACCACACCCAACGCGCTGGCGACACATCGTCGGCTACATGCTCGCCGTCTATCGGCGGGAGTGGCACGGCTCCGTTTTCAGCGCCTTCATTGAGCCACTCGTTGTGCTAGCTGGGCTCGGTATCGGCCTCGGCGTTCTGGTCGGCGACAAGGCCGCCGCTATCACTGGCGGAGTCAGCTACGTCACCTACATTGCACCCGCCCTCATGGCCAGCTCGGCGATGAATCTCGGCGCTGGCGAGGCCGCCTGGCCGATCCTGGCGCGCGTCGCTTGGGTGCGCATCTACCACGCGATCATCGCGACGCCACTTAACGCCGCCGACGTCATGGTCGGCGCGATCGCCTTCATCGTGGGGAAGGTCGCCTTCGCCGCCACCTTCTTTGCCGCAGTTCTGCTGATCACCGGCATCGCCACGAGCCCGCTCGGCGCCCTCGGGATGATCGGCGTCTCCATCCTCACCGCCTTCGCCTTCGCCGCACCGATCGTCGCCTTCTCGGTGACCCAGAAGTCCGACCAAGGCTTCGCCTTCATCTTCCGCCTGATCATCACGCCGCTCGCCTTCTTCTCGGGAACCTACTTCCCGATCGAGAACCTGCCGTTCGCAGCACAGGTGCTCTCCTGGTGCACCCCTCTCGCTCACGGAGTGGCCCTTAGCCGCGCACTCGCGCTCGGCACCCCACTAACGAATATCGGGTTCCATCTCGCCGCCCTGCTCCTTTGGGGTGTTGGCGGCACGATTGCGGCGATCTATCTCTTCCGCAAGAGGATGTTGAAGTGATCGCCAGCCTCGCGCCGCGCGCCTTTAGCGTCTTCGAGCGCAACGTCTTCGTCTATCGCCGACAGTGGCTAATGATCGTGACCGGCTTCTTTGAGCCGCTCTTCTTCTTGCTCGGCATCGGCTACGGCGTGGGCGGTGTGATCGGCACCATCCCGTACGCGGGCGTCAACGTTCCGTACGCCGCGTTTGTTGCCCCAGCACTCCTTGCGAGTGCCGCAATGAACGGCGCCATCTTTGACTCCACCTTTAACATCTTCTACAAGCTGAAGTACGGCAAGGTCTACGACGCGATCCTCTCCACCCCCGTTGGTGTTGGCGATCTCGCGGTGGGCGAGCTGCTCTGGTCAAATCTGCGCGGCGTGATCTATGCCACCGCCTTCCTCGTGGTGATGCTCGCCTTCGGCCTGGTGCACTCGCCACTGGCGCTGCTCGCACCGGTCGCTGTGGTCTTCATCGGCTTCTCATTCGGCGCGGCAG
>JAPLHR010000088.1 GCA_026389535.1 Chloroflexota bacterium | reverse complement strand
CGGCACTGTCGAGTCCATGCAGGAAGTAGGTCTGGTCCTTCTCGGCGTCGACAGCGGCACGCAGTCGCCAGGAGCGCCCGTCATCAGAGACGGCGCGACGTGCGTAGTGCCCAGTGGCGACGGCATCGCAGCCGAAGAGGGCACTCCCTTTACCAACGAGCGCGCCGAACTTCACCGCCGTGTTGCAGCCAACGCACGGGCTTGGCGTCTCACCGCTCTGATACGCCGCAACAAATGGCTCTAAGACGGCATCGGCGAACTCTTTTTCAAGGTTTTGAATGTGGAACGGGATGCCGAGATGGTCGGCAACGCGACGCGCATCATCGGCGGCATCAAGGGTGCAACAGCTCTTGCGATGTCCGTCGCGCTGATCGGCGGCACTATGCAGTCGCATCCATACGCCGACCACTTCATGACCTGCTTCAACCAAGAGTGCGGCAGCGACCGATGAGTCAACGCCACCTGAGAGCGCTACGAGGACGCGCTCTGGCGCGGTTGCTTCTGGTGCCGCCTGCCAACCTGCGGGGAGTCCGCCAAGAGCTGTCGTCGTCAACGTCATGCTGGCACCGCCGTGCGCACGCGCTCTAGTACGGAGCGCACGACCGTTGCGGCGTGACGCGCCTCCTCCACTGTTGATGTGCGTCCAAAGGTGAGGCGGAGGCCACCACGGGATTCACCTTCGCTGTGCCCCATGGCACGGAGTGCTTCAGATGGCTCGCGTGATCCACTAATGCACGCGGAACCGGTTGAGGCGGCGATCCCTGCATGGTCGAGCGCTGCGACAAGGTCATCGCCGAGCGCCCAGTCCGCCGCATATGAACGATGTCCAGCGAGGCGTATGTCGCTTGTGAACGGTGCGCCGGTCGGCACCAGCCCGAGCGAGGTGAGTGAGCCGAGTGCATCATCGAAGGCGGTTGTGATGGTAGCGAGGTACTGGCGTGTCTGCGCAGAATGGAGACGGTGCGCGCGATACGCGGCGGCGAATCCAGCGGCAAGGACGACTGCCTCTGTGCCGCCACGACGGCCGCGCTCCTGGCCACCACCAACGATGAGCGGTCGCACCTTGGTATCTGGTGCGCTGATCAGCGCGGCGATGCCGAACGGTCCGCCAACCTTGGCGGAGCCAACAACAAGATGCGCAGCTCCGGTCGCTTGGGCGTTCAGTTCGTGGTGGTATGCCGCCTGCACCGCGTCAACCACGAGTGCGCCGCCGCCGGATGCGCGCCAAGCGGTGGCGAACGTCGCCCACGGCTGGATCGTGCCGACCTCGCCTGAGGCGAGTGCGAAGAGCCCCACGGCTCCAGGGCGATCAGTGCGAAGCGCTGCAGCCTGCATCACACCGTGCGCGTCGAGGGCGAGCAGCTCCACAGCGCCGCCCGCGGCAGCATGCTGCGCCGCCAGGGCGCGGGACCCGCGGTGCTCCCCCGCCGTCGTGACGAGGATGAGAGTCGGCGTCAAGGCGGAGTGGAGGCCGAGGGCGAGAGCCTCCGAGGCGGTCGCCGTGAAGGTGATCTGCCGTGGCTCCACGCTGAAATCTTCGGCGAGACTCGCTCGTGCGTCGTCAAGGATCGCTCGTGCCCGTCGAGCCTCGGTATGGCCGCCATTTGGATTACCGATGCCGGCGCGCTGTAGATCCGCCATTACGTCGACAACCTCTGGGAGCGTCGGCGATCCCGCCGCGTGATCCAGGAAGAGTCGGGTTGGCGTCATCAGATGAAGGCTACTGAGACTCCCGCATCTCGGCGCGGCGGCCCGCATCACGGCGTCGGTCGTTCTCGTTCAATAGGCGCTTGCGCAGGCGCAGCGCTGAAGGGGTCACCTCAATGAGCTCGTCAGGGCCGATGAACTCGAGGGCGTTCTCCAGCGCCATACGGCGCGGCGGGGTCAAGCGAATCGCCTCGTCATGTGAGTGGGTGCGCATGTTGGTGAGCTTCTTCTCACGGACCGCGTTCACATCCATATCCCCAGGCTTCGCGCTCTCGCCAATGATCTGCCCCTCATAGGTCTGCTCGCCCTCATTGACGAAGAGTTCGCCGCGCTCCTGAATGCCGTAGAGCGCATAGCCGGTGGTCATGCCCGTGCGGTCGGAGATGAGGCAGCCGTTCGTGCGATGTGGGATCTCACCGACCCAAGGCTTGTACCCGGCGGAGAGCTGATGGATCAGCGCGGTGCCGCGCGTTTCGGTCAGGATGCGTCCGCGCACACCGATCAGGCCGCGCGTTGGAATCAAGAAGTCGACGCGGGCGCGACTGTCCGCACCGTGCGAAATGTTCTCCATGCGCGCACGACGCTCGGCCATGATGCCGGTGATCACACCAACGAAGTCGACTGGCACGTCGATCGTGAGCTGCTCAAATGGCTCCTCTCGCCGCGGCCGCGCACCTGGAATGCTTCGCCTGAGTCGGTAGGGCTGACCTCAATCGCAGGGTTGCCGAGCACCTCTTTTTCGAGTCGGGCCTTCAACTGTCGTGAGGTGAGGAACTTCCCGTCCTTGCCACCGATCGGGCTCGTGTTGACGCCGAAGGTCATCTGCAGCGTCGGCGGATCAACGTGGAGTCGCTCAAGTGGGCGCGGATCAGCTGGGTCGGTGATCGTCTCACCGATCTCAACATCGGCGAGCCCGGCAATGCCAACGATTTCGCCAGGGCCGGCCTCAGCAACTTCGACGCGCTCGATCCCCTGCGGCAGGGTGAGGCTGGTGACGGTGCCGCTGACGGCGCTCCCCTCGCGAATGATGGTGATCTTGGCACCCTTGCGGACAATACCGTTGCGAATGCGACCAACAGCGATACGGCCGACGAAGTCGTTGGCGGCGAGGTTGGTGATCAGCACCTGCAGTGGGTGACCTGGCTCGTGCATTGGTGCGGGGGCGGTAACGAGAACGCAATCGAGGAGTGGGATCAGGTCGGTGCCAGGCTGCTCCATATCACGCGTGGCGGTACCGGCACGGGCATTCGTATAGACGATCGGGAAGTCGATCTGCTGCTCGTTCGCGCCGAGGTCCAGGAAGAGTTCGTAGACCTCGTCGATCACCTCCTTGATGCGCGCATCGGGGCGGTCGATCTTGTTGATGACGAGGATGACGGGGAGCGATCGTGCCAGTGCCTTCGAGAGGACGTAGCGCGTCTGTGGGAGTGGCCCCTCGGAGGCATCCACCAAGAGGAGGACGGCATCTACGGCGAGGAGGCTTCGCTCCACCTCTCCGCCGAAGTCGGCGTGCCCTGGGGTGTCGACAATGACCACGCGGACCCCCTTGAAGTCGATGGCGGTCTCCTTGGCGAGGATCGTGATCCCCTTCTCGCGCTCCAGGTCACCGCTATCCATGACGCGCTCAATGAGCTCTGCATTGGCCCGGAAGGCGCCGTTCTGGCGAAGGAGGCTATCGACCAGGGTGGTCTTGCCATGGTCAACGTGCGCGACGATACCGACCGTGCGGATGCCGGTTTGCGCGACGAGACCTGCGGGTGGATTAACTGTGGTCATCGAGAGATTCTCGCACGCTTCGCCGACCCGTATACTTCTGGGCATGACCGTTGCTGCGCACATCATCATTTCAGGCCCTCCGGCAGCCCCTGGGGTCGCCCGCCCAGAGCTCTCGCGACTGGTTGAGGCCGCCTGGTCTGGCGGCGCACATCCGATCCTTATTTCGGGCCTTACGACGGGCGAAGTTGCACCGACCTTGAGCCGTGCCACCCCCTCGGCTGAGTTCGCCGCGGTTGCCGCTGATGCGCTCGGCGAGGTCGCAGGAACGACGGCCGTGATCAACCTGCCGCTGAGCCATGCGGGCGTTGACCCCGAGACGATCACGGCGCTGATTTCGGGGCATGGCCGACAGGGCGAGCAGGTGCTGGTCGCTGCGCGAGATGGAGAGAGTGGCCCG
The DNA here is from genome assembly GCA_026389535.1 of Chloroflexota bacterium. Lineage (GTDB taxonomy): Bacteria > Chloroflexota > Limnocylindria > Limnocylindrales > Limnocylindraceae > Limnocylindrus. The sequence goes on along the minus strand of JAPLHR010000088.1, from coordinate 3,787 downwards.
ATTCGCCTGACGCCCATTGAGAACTCCGGGGCAACAGAGGCTCTTTTGGAGTGCGGCGACGAGGGCGCTGTGCGCTCATCCGATGGACGTGATGCGCTGGCCTATGAAGCGCCACCAGCTGATACCAACGCCGTTGACCCTTGGGAGCGGCGCGGCTCCCAGGCTGAGGAGCGCTAGCTCTTTACTGGGCGCACAGAGAGGCCGAGTTCGGCCCACTGCTTCGCATCTGGCTCTGATGGTGCTTCGAGCATCAGGTCGCTCCCCGACTGCGTCTTCGGGAAGGCCATCACTTCGCGAATGTTGATCTGGCCGGCGAGCAGTGCCGCCCAGCGCTCGACGCCGATGGCGATGCCGCCGTGTGGCGGTGCGCCGTATTCAAACGCATCGAGCAGCGCGCCAAATTTAGCTCGTGCATCTTCAAGTGAGTGGCCCATCAGTGCGAAGGAACGCTCAAGGAGCGCGCGGTCGTGGATGCGAATTGAGCCACCACCAAGCTCCCAGCCATTGAGCACAATGTCGTACTGCTGCGCGAGCGCTCCGGCAGCGGGATCGCCCTCGCTGCGCTTCGCAAGATCGCCCGACGTGGTGGCGAGCAGGTTGAGATGCTCGGGAACAGGCGCGGAGAACGGATTGTGCGTTGCATCCCATCGCCCCGACTCAGCCTCCCACTGATACATCGGGAAGCGGTGCACCCAACAGAAGGCGAGCACATCGGGATCGGCGAGCCCGAGCTCGAGCGCAACTTCAACACGTAGGCGACCAAGTACCTCAGCGGAGAGAATCTTTGGCCCAGCGACGATCAGAAGGAGGTCACCATCGGCATGCGTTGCCTTGCCGCCCGTTGCCGACCAGAGCGCAGTGGTCGCCTCTGGGGAAAGGAACTTCGCAATCGGCGAGCGAACCTCGCCATCTGGCTGCAGCGCAATCCACACAAGGCCGTTCGCGCCGTAGCGCTTGGCACGCTCCGTCAGGTCATCAACATCGGAACGAGTGATTCCACCACGACCAGCGACGCGAATGGCACGGATACGCCCACCGCTGGCGCGTGTCTCATCGAAGACCTTGAACCCGGTGCTCTCTGGGAGCGACGCGCCAAGATCAATTAACTCCATCGCGAAGCGAATGTCGGGCTTATCGGATCCGTAGCGCTCCATCGCCTCTTCGTACGTGAATGTTGGTAGAGGTAGCTGCTGGATCGGGCGATCTGGTCGAATACGCTTCGTCACCTCGATCACCATCGCTTCGACATAGGCGCGCACGCTCGCCTCGTCAACGAAGCTCATCTCAATGTCGAGCTGGGTGAACTCCGGCTGGCGGTCGCCGCGAAGGTCCTCATCGCGGAAGCAGCGGGCGATCTGGAAGTAGCGGTCGAAGCCCGCGACCATCAGGAGCTGCTTCATCTGCTGCGGCGACTGTGGCAGCGCGTAGACACTCCCCTGCTGCAGTCGCGATGGCACGATGAAGTCACGCGCCCCCTCAGGGGTCGACTTGATGAGGATTGGCGTCTCTACCTCTACGAAACCGTGCTCGTGATGCACTTCGCGAATCGCCTGCACCATCGCGCTGCGCAAGAGAATCCGGTCGCGGAGCGGTTCGCGGCGAAGGTCGAGGTAGCGGTACTTCAGGCGCAGGCTCTCGTCGACGGGGGCATCGGTGTCATTGATATAGAAGGGTGGCGTCTTGGCCTGGGAGAGCACGGTGACGATCTCGCCCGCGACCTCAATGCCGCCAGTGGCGAGCTTCTCGTTCTCGGTGCCCGCGCGCCGCGCTGCGACGGTTCCTTCGACGGCGATCACCCACTCGCTGCGCGCGTCGGTAAGGGCGGCGTGGGCTTCGGGGGCGACGGCGGCGTCAACGACCACCTGCACGATGCCGTAGCGGTCACGAAGGTCGATGAAGACGAGGCTGCCGTGATCTCGGCGGCGATGAATCCAACCGGCGAGCCGTACGCGTCGACCGACGTCACTCGGGCGCAGTGCGCCGCAGACATCGCTCCGGAGGCCCGTGGTCAACTTTGCCGCTTCGGTCATGCTACCCCTCGTTCTGCACTAGTCGAAGTGCTGCGGCGATCACGCCGCCACGCTCCGCTGGCTCCGCCTGGCTCGCCTTGACGAGATCTCGCAAGGTGAGGCGCCCATCTGGCTCGACGATGATGACCGCCAACGCGCCATCGCGCACGGCACCCTCGATCTGCTTCCCAATCTTCCGTGTGCTGACGTCGGCGCGTGCGCTTGCCCCCGCGGCACGCAGCTGAGCAGCGATCGCCACACGCTCCGCCACAGATTCAGGCTCGATTCCCGCAACAACAATGGCGGGGCCGCTCGCGGCTATTGGCAGGAGTCCGCGCGCCTCTAGGGCGAGGACCACACGGTCGATGCCGATGGCGAATCCGATTCCAGGGGTCGGCGTACCGCCGAGTAGTTCGACGAGACCGTCGTAGCGACCGCCGCCGCCTAGTGCCCCCTGCTGACCCTGCTCCCCTGGAAGGAGGTACTCCCACGCGGTGCGGGTGTAGTAGTCGAGCCCGCGAACCAGCCGCGGCGCAGCGAGCACGGTGACGCCGATCGTTGCCAGACCAGAGGCGACGACCGCATGATGCGCCGCACAATCGGCACAGAGGTGATCGGTAATGACCGGTGCACTTGCTGCGCGCTTGACCGCCGCAGGCTCTTTTGAATCGAGCAGGCGCAGCGGATTCGTGGCAAGTCGTGACTGATCCACCTCGCTCAGCTCCTGCGACACCGGCGTGAAGTGGGCGCGCAACGTTTCAACGTAGGCGGGGCGGCAGGTTGCACAGCCAACAGAGTTCAGGTGCACCTGCACATCGGTGAGCCCCAGTTCGCGCAGATAGGCGGCACCGAGCTCGATCACCTCAAGGTCAATTCCAGGGCCACCATCGCCGATCGCCTCAATATCAAACTGCGTGAATTGGCGATAGCGCCCCTTCTGTGGACGGTCGTAGCGGAAGAGCTGCGCGACAGTCGCGAGTCGTACGGGCTGCGGCTGAGAGCGCATGCCGTGTTGGATGTAGGCCCGAACGGCGCCGGCGGTTGCCTCGGGTCGGAGCGCCAAGGTGACCGCATCATCGCCACGGGGTTCTAGTCGATAAAGCTCTTTTGAAACGATGTCAGAGGTGCCACCAACGGCGCGTTCAAAGAGTGCGCTCTCCTCCGCGATCGGCAGCTCGATGCGTGCGTATCCGGCAGCATCGGCGGCGGCCCAGGCGCGATCGGTCGCCCAGCCGTGCGCTGACGCTAATGGCTCAAGCAGGTCGCGAAGGCCGCGCGGTGACTGGAAGCCGCTCACTGGTGCTGCTCCCGCGAGACGCTGCGCACGCCACGGACGCGCTCCAGCCGTGCCATCAGCCGGGCAAGTTCACTAATAGATCCGACGGCAAGGGTCATCAACATCTCCGCATTCGTTTGGCCTGTCGTCTGAACAGTAGCGGACAAGATGTTGACCTTCTGCTCGGCGACCACCTGGGTGATCTCCGTCAAGAGGCCGGTGCGATCGAGCCCTTCAATGCGAATCGTCACTGGGTAGCTCTCCGTGGTGGCTGGCGTCATCTCCCACTCCACATCAATGAGGCGCGATGCTTCTCGTGCGGAGGTGGAGGCGTCACAACTGGCGAGGTGCACGGTGACCCCCTTGCCACGGGTAATGAACCCAACAATCGGATCGCCCGGGAGTGGACGGCAGCAGCGACCGAACCGCGTCAGGAGGTCGGGCACGCCCTTCACGCGGATCCCACCGGTTCGCTCCGCTGGGGCGACTGCCGCCGCACTGG
>JAPLHR010000070.1 GCA_026389535.1 Chloroflexota bacterium | reverse complement strand
GACGCCAAGCACCCAGAGGGTTGGTCGCCGCGCCAGGTGATCCACCACTTGGCCGACAGCGAGGCGCAGTCATACGCGCGACTGCGACGCCTGGTTGCAGAGCCGGCTGGCTCCCTCATTCAGGGGTACGACGAGGGCGCCTGGGCGGCGAGCCCAGCGCTCGGCTATGAGGCCGACCCCATTGAGACGTCACTCGCGGTCTTCTCGGCGGTGCGGGCTGGCACGTTCAACGTGCTCCGGCACCTCACGGAGGCAGACCTGACCCGCTATGCAGAGCACAGCGAGCGCGGCCGATTCACCCTTGATGACTGGCTGCGGATTTACTCCAAGCACCCCCTCGACCACGGCGAGCAGCTCGCCAAGGCCCTCCGCGGCGAGTTGTAGCGGGGAACCGATCTAGCCCCGCGGGCGTTAAGGTGGCGAGGGGCCCCTTTGGGCCTGTAACCGTAGGAGGCAGCTATGACTCGGGTATTCACCGCCGTTCTGATGCTTGGACTACTGATCGCACCAAGCGCGCGCCCCGTAGCGGCCGCAGACGAGGTCACCCCGGTACCCGCCTCTTCAGGCGTGGAGTGCCCACCCGTCAACGTCGTCGACGGCGTCGCGGTCATCCCTGAAGGTGCGCCAGCCGAATGCGTCTATATCCAGACGGTCGTCGCAGAAGACCCATGTGCACCTGATCCCACCGGCGCGGCGCCCGTGATGTGCCAGTCAGGGCTCCCAGTGGATCCTCCTGTTGGCGGTGACGCCTGCTGGATGACAGCAGACGGCAGCACGATCTGCGCGCGAACCGGCGGTGAGATCGTCCCATCGTTCGGTCGCCAGTTCGCCATCCTCGCGGTATCACTCGATGGTGTTCGCTACGAAGTGATCGCTGGCCAGATGTATTTTGGTGATAACGGCAGCTTCAGCGCAACGGTCGGATGCAATCAGCTTGGCGGCACTGTGACCACCAATAGCGATGGCACGTTCACCGTGACCGATCTTCTCTCCACGAAGATGTTCTGCGAGGAGTTGAACGCGGCAGAGACAACGTTCAGCGCAATCCTCCTCGGTGGCGCGCTGACCTTTAGCCAAACTGAGGCGGGCCTCGTTGCCCAGAACAGCGTTGGCACACTCGAGCTCGCTGAGGCGATGTATGACGCGATGCCGCTCAACGGTGAAGAGCGCGCAAACGTTGGCGGCGTAGGCACGACAAGTGACCTAAGCGCCCTGCTCATAGCCATCGCACTGTTTGGTATCCCGGCACTCGTCGGCGCAGCCGGCCTGAGCGCGGGGCTCTCGCGCCGAGACTAATTGACTGACAAACCCGCAGGCGCGCCGTTTGGCGCGATCTTGTTAGGGACTGGTAAGGAGCGCTACACGCCTCATATCGGTAGTTGAGGGCTGTACTCGCAATCTGGGTGACAGCAAGGCCGTTTTTGGGGTGTGAACCTTGCCCAATACCGTGGTGAACGCTAGTCGTAGGTTGGCCTTGGCGACGGCCTGCTCTAGGCTTTTTGGATGAGCACCATACGGGTAAGCAAACGTTACCGGAGCAACACCAAGCCAAGTGGTCAGCTGGTCTTGCGCCTGGAGAACCTCGTTCGTGATGTACGCCGTTGATTTCTTTGAAACATCTATATGGGTCAGTGTGTGATTTCCGATCTCCATGCCACTAGTAGCCATCTCTTGCAACTGTGTGACAGTCAGGTACTTGCTTCGGGCAACTCTGCCAGTGATCACATAGTAGGTCGCAACAAAACCAAGCTTTTGCAAGATTGGAAAAGCATATGTGTATCCGTCAATTCGCCCATCGTCAATGGTGATTACCATCGTCTTCTTCGGGAGCGGCTCCCCCGTTCCAAGATGTTCGGCAAGCGTCGCCGCGGTCACTGTTGCCCAACCTGCGCGCTTCAGCGCAGTTAGTTGGGATTCAAACTGGGACGGTGAAATCACGAGGTCTGGAAGGCTGTTCCCAATGTCGCTACTAGGGGCGATGCGGTGGTACATAAGGACAGGAACCCGCAGGCTGGTTGAGCGCAGTTTTCGGGGCGTGGCCCGAACCGCCTTTGCGCTCGCCGGGACCAAGGCGAGAAGGAGAAAGAGTGACGCGTCTAGTAAAAACTTGCGCCGTGTGCGCATTACGGAAGATGTCGCTCCGCGTGGCCGATGTACTTGGCGTCTGGGCGAATCAGCTTGTCGACGCCAGCCTGCTCGATCGAATGCGCTGACCAACCGGCGATGCGCGCCAGCGCGAACGTTGCTGGGAAGAGATCAGGCACAAGGCCAACACCCTGCAGCACTGCGGCCGCGTAGAACTCAACGTTGGTCTTCATCGCACGGCCTGGCTTCATCTCCTCGAACACCTTGAGGATCTGCTCCTCGGCGCCGATGGCGAGCTCAAGCCAGGCTGGCCTCGTTGGCATCGCCTCGGCAACCTTGCGCAGCGCAGCAGCACGCGGGTCGTACGCGCGGTAGACGCGGTGGCCGAAACCCATGATGAGTTCCTTGCGTGAGAGCTTGCCGCGGGCCCAATCTTCGGCGCGATCAATAGATCCAATCTCACCGAGCTGGCCGATCACCTCGGCGGGTGCACCGCCGTGGAGTGGCCCCTTCATGGCGCCGACGGCACCGCAGATTGCCGAGGCAATGTCTGATCGCGTGGCGATGATCACGCGCGCCGTGAAGGTGCTGGCGTTTAGACCATGCTCCGCGCCCACCATCAAGTAGGCGTCAAGCGCGCGGGCGGTCGCCGGGTCGGGCTCCTTGTCGTGCAGCTGCTGCAAGAAGGCGGCCGCGATGCCCAGTCCAGGCTGCGGGTCAATGGGCTCGAGCCCCTGTCGCAGTCGTGCGAATGCGGCGAGTGCCGATGGCGCAAACGCGGCAATGCGCTTCGCCTCGTCGGCGGTTGGCGGCCAGCCGAGTCGCTCACCAGCGCCCCAGACCGAGATGGCGGTGCGCAGTGCATCCATTGGATGGGCGTGGGCTGGGAGCAGTCGAAGTGCGGCGAGAACGGCTGGAGGAACCTTCTCGGGAGCAAGCTGTGCGTTTGGGTGCCACTCGCCGGTTAGCAGGAGATCAAGGACGTTGGCGTAGTTCCCCTTAGTGACGACCTCTTCAATGGGGTAGCCGCGATAGAGGAGCCGGCCTGCGGCACCGTCGACGTAGCCGACCGCAGTCTCAGCGCCGACAACACCGGCGAGGCCAGGGCTGAATGGCTTCTCGGTGACCTTCTCGTCACTCATCGTCGCGGTCGCCGATCAACGAATTCGAGCGCCAGGCGCAAGATCACCGATCCGAGCAGCGCCACGAAGACCGATCCAGTGAATCCGCCTGGGTCGCCGTAGCCCGCACCCTTGGCGAGGGTGCCACCCACGATGCCGCCGAGGATGCCAACCAGAGTGTTCGGGAGGCAGCCCCGCGCGGCGCGGCCGCCAACGAGGAGCGAGGAGAGGCCGCCGGCCAGAAGGCCGACGAACATCCAGCCGATCGGATCAAGGTCAAAGAAGCTCATCGGCGCGATCGTACGCCCGTAGGCAGAAACGCGCCGCCCGCGTCGCGCGGCTAGACTCGCAACATGTCTGAAGGAGCCCTCTCCGCACGAATCATCGATGCGCCAACCGACCCGATCTTCGGGATCGTTGAGCTCTTCCGTGCCGACGCACGCCCACACAAGATCAACCTTGCCGCAGGTGTCTACATGGATGAGCAAGGCGTTACCCCGATCCTGCCGAGCGTTCGCGCCGCGGAGGAGCGCCTGCTCGCCTTAACCACCTCGAAGCTGTACATGCCGATCAGTGGTGACCCCGCCTATCTAGCGGCAGCCAAATCACTCCTCTTCCGCACAGTTGGCGGAGCATGGGGAGAGATTGAACCCGCCGCGGCAGACCGCGTACAGATGATTCACACGCCGGGCGGCACCGGTGCTGTGCGCCTTGCTGTTGACTTGGTTTCGCGACTACGACCCGGCGCAGAGATTTGGGTGGGTGAGCCAACCTGGCCAAACCACACGCAGATCATTGAGTCGTCGCGCATCACGGCGCGACGACACGACTGGATCACCGACGATGCCCGATCGCTGAACACTGGTGCGCTCTTTGATGCGATCGCTGCGGCGAAGGGTGGCGACGCGATGATCCTGCACGGCGCTTGCCATAACCCAACAGGCATTGACCCAACGCCTGAGCAGTGGAACGAGATCGCACAACAGATTGCCCATCGCGGCATCCTGCCGATCCTCGACTTCGCCTATCAGGGATTCGGCGAAGGGCTGATCGAAGACGCCGCATCACTGCGCGCCTTCTTGGCGACGGGGTGCGAGGTGCTCGTCGCTAGCAGCTCCTCAAAGAACTTCGCCCTCTATAACGAGCGCGTCGGCAGCCTCGCAATCATTGGAGCCGATGGGGCTGCAGCGGCCTCCATCGCATCGCACGCACGCATGGCGGTCCGCACGATGTGGTCAAACCCACCGGCGCACGGCGGCGCCATCGTTGCCACCATTCTTGGTGATGCAACACTCCGCGCACAATGGGAGGGGGAGGTGAGTGGCATGCGCAGTCGCATTCAGGGGAGCCGCGCCGCCTTCGCCGCTGCACTCACCGCTGCCGGTGCAGGTGACTTCTCGTACCTGCTCGACCATCACGGCATGTTCTCGCTCCTCGGCCTCACCGACGATCAGCTCAAGCGCCTCCGCGACGAGCACGCGGTCTACCTCGTCGCCCGTGGTCGTATCAATATGGCGGGCCTCTCCGCCGCGAAGATCCCTGTCGTGGCCAAGGCGGTTGCCGCCGTCATCGACTAGGTACTCACAGCCGTACCCGAAGCTCGCCTCTCGGTGCCTCCCACAACCCTATTGCAACTCGTTCAGTCTGGGGCGTAGGATGTCCTCATGGTCACCCGCCAGCGCCGACTAACCTCGCTCAGCCTCTCTCTTGCCCTGCTCGTCACCCTATTTGTAGGCGTGCCAGCGCAGCGCGTCGCGGCGGTTGGAGATCCGATCTATCGCATCGCGGTGATCGCTGAGGGTGAGGTTGACGGGTCGTACACCGTTCCGAGCGGTAATCCAGACTCATTCACGCTCGATGACATCGCCTCTGAATTTGGTCTCCCTGTCGCACTTCTGCTGCAGGTCAACACGGGCACCGGTTGGGGCGACTGCAATAGTGACGGCGACATCACCGACGTAGGCGACTACGACTGGCCAACCGTCACTGAGGCGCGCAACGGCAGCGCGACAAACTTCGCCCTTTGTGGTGATGAGGTAATCCAGTTCCCGGTGTTCATAGAGGGGGCCACGATCAGTGTGGTGGCAGGGGCTGGCTCCGGCGCCCCAGTGAATGCCTGGAGCGGCACGTCAATGGCCTCGTCAATTACTGGGGCGTCCGGCACCTTTAATTGGGATCGCACCGACTACTTCGGCAACATTGCAGACCCAGACTCTGATGCCACCCCGTTTGAGGCCGATGAGATGGTGGGGACGAAGGTTGTTGTGTCGGCATCGGGCTATGGCGTCGCCGCGATGAATCTTGAGTTGATCGCTTGGAACGAGTCAGCTAACTACTACACCATCGTGTCGCTGAAATCGAATGGTCGACCGATGGAGGTAGTCAACGCGTTCGGCGGCCAGACGACAAACGTTGTTGCTGACGGCGCACCCTGCACCTTCTACACAACCACCTCCACCTCGCCCTCTCTCTGGCGTTCATTTGACTGCGGTGGCACCTGGTCACCAGTCGTCCTCTCCTCTGATGAGCGCGCAGAGACCACGGGCAACGACGGCGTTGAGGGTATGGACAAGAACTCCATCGTCTCCGGCATCACCACCTCGGGTTGGCCAGGCGAGGTTGCCGTCATCATGCAGGGCAAGCTCTGGTTCAGCCGAGACTTTGGCACTTCGTGGAATAGCTTTGACCTGAAGTCCTACACGGGGACGAGCGCCACCGGCACAACCTTAAGCGGCTCCTATACGCCGTACTGGGCGCACGCCTACGACGAAACGAACAACGTCCACTCCAGCTACCTCTTCTTGGTAAGTGGCATGATTGGCGGCCCAACAGGTCCGCTACAAGCTCTTGGCGTCTACGCAACGGTGATGCCTACCAGCGATGAGTACTCCATCGTTGATGACAACATCACTGGCGTCGACAACCCGTGTGATGGGAACGCCACCGATTGTGCCCTCAACGAGATCAAGCCAGGCCAATTCTTTGAACTGACTGCGGCAATGAAATCCAATCTTGCTGGAGCGCCAGGTGGAACGACAAGAGCAACCTGGACCGGCTGGCTCTTTGCCGCAAAGCCTGGCGTTAGCAATGTGTACGTTGCGACGCAGCAGGGAGCCACAGGCGGCGTAGTCATCGCTGAACTCCCTCGGGCAGTGCCCTCAGGCACTCAGAAGTTGTACACCTCTAGTGACCTCCTGTCCGCGCTCGCCCTCAGCGCCAACTTCACCGTGTATGACAGCAGTGCGGGCGCTGAAGCTCGGGCAGCGGCAACACTCTTTGAGGTGCGCAGCCCGTACCAAGATGTTGATGTTGACGGCTGCGCGAACAGCTGCGCCCTGAGCCGCGACACCACCGTGAGCGGCGGACAGGCTGCACAAGATCTCATGGTGTTCGGTGGCCCTTCCGGCTGGTTGGCAGAAGACATCAACAACGACAGCACCGAAGACAACGGCACGCTCACGACTGACTATGAGGGGCCGCGCTCTGTTGTGATTTGGGATCGCTCATCAAGTGGTTCAAACAGCACGGCAACGGTACGCATCGCTACCTGGGTGACCAATGATCGAGCCATCACCGCCCTCGGCTTGTACGACAACACGGATCACTGGGAAACGGCGGCAACGACGCTCGCCGCAAATGCAGATGCAGATTCGGGCGATGACCACGTGATTCAGAACAACCTCTACTCGCGCAACGGGAACTCTCTGGTGGGAGATGGCTGCAGCGAAGATGCAGAGACGGAATCACCAGTGAAGGATGGCGCGATCGGCCAAGCCGCAGGCGGTGGTGACGCAGGTCTTGAATGCGAGTCAAACAATCCTGCAACACCTGACGATGAGCGTCGAATGATGGCTTCGTGTGGCGAGAACACCACTCCAGCTGTTGGATCCGTCGCGCCAATGCTCGGCTTCCAAGATGCCACCGGTTATGGCGCCATCAGTGGCGAGTATTACGGCACCGTGGCGATGATCCGTAGCTGCATTGTGGTGCACGGAATCAACGTAAAGTCGACCAGTGACATTGGTAGCGCATTCGTAGCGCCTGGCCAAACTGAGTACGGCCACGTCGTCGTGATGGACGCGCCGGGTGCCAACAACAACACTGGCTCCGCGTTTGACAGCGCCTTCAACTTCAAGACAGGCGTCTCCGGCAGCTCCGTCGTGATCTCGGGTGACGGTGCCCGTGGCCTCGTGAAGGCGGCGGTGTGGAGCCGCGCAGCAGCCGATGGCAACGTCAAGTTCTTGGGCTCTGCCACGGCGAACTACGTCCCGCTCTTCCCGCAGGCATCGCATAGCGCCTGGAACTTCATTGCTAACCGAGCGGACGCAGGAACGCAATCAAGTGCCGGTGGATTTGCGGTCACTGGGCTCGCAGCGCCGGTCGTTCGCGACACCGCCTTCAACCCGTCTGACCCAAATGGCGTGGTCGCCACCTTCTCGTTCACGGGTGGTGGCCGCTCGGTTATCAGCTATGACGGTGGCCAGAGCTACTACACCTTCGCCGGCGGCGGCTCCAACACGATCGCCTGGTGGAAGGGTGCCAACGAAGGGTCGGGTGCCAGCGAGCAGGGGACCAACTGGATCCTTAGCGGATCGCTCACGGGCGGTGGCTTTGCGGTCGCCCACTTCACCGACGGCGAGTGGCTCACTGCGCGAGACATCGCGAATGGGGTGCTTGGTGACGGCAACGGCGATCTCTCAGATGGTGTCTCTGGCTGCACGGTAGGGGTGGATGCCAACTGCACCACGGTCGACTTTGATGCGCCGGTAGAGACGATGGGCGGCTCGGCGCTTGTTGCGGGTGCGATCCGCGAGGAGCGCGCCAACCCAGGTAACCCGGGCGAAAAAACTATGGGCTGCAGTCTCGCCACCAACACCGGGATCCAAGGTGACCAGTTTGACGGGGCCTACTTTGGCCTTTCTGGTAGTGCCGACACCGTGTCGATCACTGGGATCCAAGGTGCAGACGCAGCCCTGGTGATCCTCGGCGCTGGACCATCAAGCCAGGCCAACTCCAACGACCAGTATGTTGCGGTGCTCGTGAAGTTCAAGGCTGATGGCGACGACGAAAAGGTCGGCGATCAACCGTGCATCGACGACCTGTATTACATGAACGGCACAACCTTTACCCGCCACCCGGGTACGGCTCTCTCATCAGGCAACACGGCAGTTCAGCTATCTGGCCGCATTGGCGGCGTGAGCTATTGCGCGAATGATGCCACTGGCGCCCTGGGGAACTCGCTCGGTGTTGGCATCGCTGATGCGGTCGAAGACCTGGCACTGCTCGCCGTCTCCGACGAGAGCTCCGCGGGTGGCTACGACGACGGGAAGCTGCTGAAGATCAAGGGCATCTACGCCTTCTTGGATGATAAAGATGACGTAACGCCTGCCGAGATCGTGGTGAGTAGCCCAGCGGTAACGACGAGTGGTTACAAGGGTGGCGACTATCGCGACTTGAAGATGGATTGCGACACCGGCCTGGTCTTCGCCATCAAGAAAGACGCGGGCACCGGCACCACAGCGTCAACCTCTGCAGCCCTTTACAGCCTCGACGGCGCCACCACCTTCGCCCCGATGGGATTTGCCTCGGCACTTGCGCTAAAGAGCGCAATCGGCTCCGCTGAGACGATTGCGGTGGAGGCTGACCCAACGACGGGCGCTGTCAATGTCGTCGTCGTCGCCAGCGGTGGCAGCGTGGTGTCCGTCGAAATGGATCTAGAAGAGATGATGCCGGCCGCGGCAACCCTTGCAGACCTCAACGACGAACTCTCGGACGCGCTCACAGCCGTGGCTGATGACCCTTCGGCCGAGGGTGATGTCAGCACAGTGAATGACCCTACATCCGCCGACGGCTTTGTCTTTGGCGGTGAGAAGCCGGGTGATATTGACTATCCAGCCTCCGAAGATGAAGCGCCCGACCTCGTCGTTGATGGCACCGACAGCAGCGAATTCGCACCCGCGGGGTTCGGCATTATGTCGGTGACAAGTGACGCGCCCACGACGCCAATCTTCGGCTCAGGCGGCGGCGCACTCGATGTCACGGCGAAGATGGCGGTCTTTACGTTCGGGACAAGCCTCACCGTGCCGTATAAGTTCGGTCACGCCTCTACTACTGGGATCACGGGGTGGCATCAGCTTCCAGCGTCAGCGACAGAATCGGGCGCCACCCAGACGTATGCCGTCACTTCAGCCTCCTCTGCCTATTGCGAGGTGAAGTCGAGCGGGGGCCGCGCCTATCTGCACATTAAGAAGCCGGGCACCTGCAAAGTGGGCATCACCGCCGCGGCGGCTGCTCCATACCTGCCTGGCACCAACTACTACGTGTACACCCTGAGCAAGGGAACACTCGGTGCACCATCGATTGCTCCGACCTCGCCCGTATCGCTAGCCAAGGTGATCCAGACACTTGGCCTCTACGCCGACGATGCGAACACGGTCGGGTATCAAACGTCGACGAGCGTCATGCCAAAGATCACTTGGTCAGAGATCACCACTGGCGTGACCGCGTCGAAGAACGCCTGTGTCTTGGCTGCGAACAAGCTCACGCTTGCCCCGGTTGCGGCAGACGCAGGCAAGACATGCAAGATCAAGGGAACCGCGGCAACCAGCACGAACTGGGGAGCGTGGACAACTACCTACACGATCACCTTCCCCTGAGAGCCGCCTAGACTGGGTGGCGTGGATACGCCGAACACCTCAACCAGGCTGCTAGCCCCGCGCCTCGTTGGGCGCGTGTGGGGCGGCGATCGCCTTCGCGCACTCGCCCCCGACGCGGCGCCGAGTGGCCCAATTGGCGAAGCCTGGTTCGGTGATGCCGACGAACAGCCGGGCGGCGTGCTGGTGAAGTTGCTCGATGTGCAAGACCGACTCTCGGTGCAGGTGCACCCCGACGACGACCTGGCCAAAGTGATGCACGGTGCAGATGCGATCGGCAAGCACGAGGCGTGGGTTGTTCTCGAAGCTGCGCCTGGCGCCGAGTTGCTCCTCGGGCGCGCTCCATCAGTCACCGGCGCCGACATCATGAGCGCGCTCGCCTCGGGCGCCGACATCACCCCACGGCTGGCACGGCACGCTGCGCGTCGCGGCGATGTGTTTGATGTGCCGACCGGCTGCCTCCATGCGCTGATGCCTGGCCTCTTCATCTGGGAGGTGCAGCAGCGCTCCGACCGAACCTATCGCGTCGCCGACTGGGGGCGCAACGACCCGTCGCGACCACTCCACGCCACGGAGGCGATCCGCGCCACCGATGCGGGGCAACAGGCGGCCCGCACCGTCGCGATCGACTGGCAGCTGCCAGGCGAGCAGACCCTGGTCGCATCACCACACTTCTCCGCCCGCGCCGTTGTGGGTCCATGGACGGGGAGCATTGCGGTGGGGCCGCACGGCGCCACAGCCACAGCAACCGGCGCAATAGTTGCGGGCGGATTGCGGCTGGGGGCCCTCACGACCGCGCACCTCGCTGCGGGCGAGACCGCCCTGGAGGTTTCCGCAGGGGCGGCCCTCCTCATTGCCGAAGGGCGCTAATTAAAAGATTCGGATTCCTTAACCTTCACCCTCCTGAGCACAGCGCCGGCGGCCCTCCTCATTGCCGAAGGGCGCTAATTAAAAGATTCGGATTCCTTAACCTTCACCCTCCTGAGCACAGCGCCGCACACAGCGCCGCACAGAAAAGGTTGCGCACAGGCGCGTGCTCGTTCATGATTGCCTTCCTCGACTGCATCGGACGCAGCCGCACTGTCGCATCTGCTTCGGTAGATGAGGCGTGATCACGTAGTCCGAAACAGAGGCGAGCCCGGCCGGAACGGTTGGGAATAGTAGATAGGAGGACCTCATGAAGGTCTTTAACAAGAAGGGCCTTAGCGCCCTTGCAGCAGTTGCGATTCTCGCAGCTGCATGCGGTGGCTCGACGGCGAGCACCGCGGGCAAGACGTTGACGATCGGGATTAGCTTCCCACTCAACGGCTCTGCTCTTGCGTCAGCGGGCCCAGCTCGCGACGGCGCACTCCTTGCGATCAAGGAGGCTTCGATTGAGGGCTACACCCTCAAGGCGAAGGTTCTTGACCACGCCAAGGAAGGCGCACACAACCCAGACCAGGCCGCTGCAGACATGCTGACCTTCGTTGGTCAGGAAGATGTCGTCGCCGTGGTTGGTCCATTCAACTCGGCTTCGGCCCGAGCCCAGATTCCTGTCTCGTCAGAGGCCGGACTTCTCCAGTGCTCGCCGTCGAACACGAACCCAACGCTCACCAAGGGCGCTGACGGCGAGGCCCTTCGTGGCGGCCGGAACTATGTGCGTGTTGCAACAACGGACGACCTTCAGGGGCCAGCCGTTGCCGTGTACGCCAAGAAGAACGGCGCTGCGAAGATCTACATCCTTGACTCCACCGATGCCTACGGCAAGGGTGTAGCGGATGCCTTCGAGGCAAAGTTCATCGCCGATGGCGGCACCGTTGTTGGCCGACAGGGCCTCCCAACGGGCACGACCGACTTCTCCGCTGCCGCTACGGCCGCGAAGGCAGCCGGCGCTGACTCGATCTTCTACGGTGGTGTGACGTCAGACGGCGCCCCACTCTTCCGTAACGCCCTTGCCCAGGCGGGCCTCGGCGCGCTGCCGTTCTACGGTGCCGACGGCATCTACGACGGCACGAGCGAGGGTTCGTACATTGCAATTGCCGGTGCAAACGCTGAGAACAGCTATGCATCGCAGGCTGCAATTGAGAACATTCCTGGCAAGGCTGACTTCAACGTGAAGTTCAAGGCTGAGTTCGGCAAGGATGCCGAGGGCTACGCCTACGCTGGCTACGCCTGCGCACAGATCATCATCGAGGGGATCGCCGCCGCCGTTGCTGGTGGCGATGTGACCCGCGAGACGGTTCGCGCAGCTGTTGTCGATAAGGGCGCCGCTTTCGAGACGGTTCTCGGTTCGGTCAGCTTCGACGCCGTTGGCGACACGACCCAGCGCATCATCTCCCTCTACAAGGTTGATGGTGGCGCTTGGAAGTTCGTTGAGGAGATCAATTACGGGAACTAATCCGGTCGCGTAGGGGAACCTGCGCGCCTGATTAAGGCACCGTGAAGGCCCCCGCCGCCCGCAAGGGTGGTGGGGGCTCTTCGTTTCCCTCCCAGGCGGCTCCCCTCTTGCCGAATCGCCCGATGGGCGGCACTATCTACGGAATGAGTCTGCAGCCCGGCTGGGTTGCCAGTGAGGGGGATATATGGCCACCGCCAGCGTGACGAGCAGTACTGCAGGTCGTCTCCTCGGCAACTTGCGCCTCCCGCTCAGCATCCTCGCCTTCCTAGGGCTGGCCCTGGGCGTGCTCGGGATCGACCAGTTCGTGAACGCGATGACGCTCGGTGCGATCTATGCCCTCGTCGCCCTCGGCTACACCATGGTCTACGGCATCATTGAGCTGATCAACTTTGCACACGGCGATGTCTTCATGGTCGGCTCCTTCGTGGCCATGTTCATCAGCAGTAGCCTCCTCGGTAACGAGGGGGCCATCACGAACGTTCCGATGCTTGCTGCAAGCGTTTTGATCCTCTTTGCGCTCACGATTAGCGTGATGGCCCTACTAGGGGCGCTGATCGAACGCTTGGCGTATCGGCCACTCCGTCGCGCCCCAAAGCTTGCGCCGCTCATCACCGCCATCGGTGTCAGTTTCATCTTGCAGAACGTCATTCAGTTCTTCTTCGGCCCGACCATCGTGACGGTGCCACAGCTGGTGCCGATTGAGTGGTCGATCCAGGTCTCTGGGTCTCGCGTACCCCTCTTGAACCTCTTTGTGATTGCAACCTCGGTGATCTTGATGGTGGCCCTACAACTCTTCATCTCGCGCACCCGTACTGGCCGCGCAATGCGCACAACCTCTATGGATCGTGACGCCTCGTCGCTCATGGGCGTAGATATCAACCGCACGATCATGATCACCTTCTTGATCGGCTCTGGCCTCGCGGGTGCGGCGGGAGTCGTACACGGCCTCTACTACGGCAATACCACCTTCGGCCTCGGCTTCCAGTCGGGTCTGAAGGCCTTTACCGCAGCTGTGCTCGGCGGCATCGGAAATACCGCGGGCGCGGCGCTTGGCGGCTTCCTGATCGCCTTTGTTGAGGTTGGCGCTTCGGCGTTCGGTTATGGCCGCTGGGGTGGCGCAATCGTCTTCTCGCTGCTCGTGATCTTCCTGGTCTTCCGACCAACGGGCCTGCTCGGCTCGCACACGGGTGACCGCGCATGAGTCGCATCGCCGACGCCGTGAACGCGCCATTCGCACCAGTCCGGGCGTTTTTCCGCAAGCACCGCAGCTTCGGCATCTTCGTCGGCGTGGTGCTGCTGAGCATCGCCCTGCCGCTGCTAACGCGCGTTCCGCCGTTTGACGGCATCCAGTCGACGAACGCCTGGGTGAACGCCTTCACCACCGCGGCGATCTACGCCATGTTGGCGATGGGGCTCAACGTGGTAATCGGCTTCGCAGGGCTGCTCGACCTTGGGTATGCCGCCTTCTTCGCCCTCGGCGGTTACACCTACGCCTTCGTTGCTGCGCCATTTACAGGCATCCACCTGCCGTTCTGGCCAATGCTCCTTGCCGGTGGCGTCGTCGGCGCTATCTTCGGCGTGCTGCTCGGCGCGCCAACGCTGCGCCTTCGCGGTGACTACCTTGCGATCGTGACCCTCGGCTTCGGAGAGATTGTTCCGATCACCCTCATGAATGCCGACAAGTTCACCGACGGCGTGAATGGCATTGGCGGCATTGACAAGCCGAGCATCCCAGGAATCTTGCAGTTCACGCTCACCAACCCATGGCCAATGTATGGTCTGGTGATCGCCCTCTTCTCGCTGATCATGATCATGATCTATCGCCTTGAAGATTCGCGACTCGGCCGAACCTGGGATGCCATCCGTGAAGATGAGCTCGCCGCCGAATCGTCGGGCGTGAACATTGTTATTGCCAAGCTGCAGGCGTTCGCCGTTGGCGCATCGATCGCTGGCATTGTTGGCGTCGTGAACGCGGCAAAGATCACGATCGTCACACCCGATCAGTTCCGCTTCGCTGTCTCCATTAGCGCGCTTGCCGCCGTGGTGCTCGGCGGCATGGGGAACACCATCGGCGTTGCTACCGGCGCATTCATCATCTACCTCTTCCAGAGCATCCTGCTGAAGCAGTTGAATACGCTGGTTGAGAATATCAACATCCCGGTGCTCAACCAGATTGACTTCTTAGACTTCCAGTACGTGCTCTACGGCATCGTGCTCGTGCTCATGATGCTCAAGCGGCCGCAGGGAATCTTCCCGGCGCGTCGACGCATGCGTGAGTTTGCCCCCCTGAAGATT
Source organism: Chloroflexota bacterium (assembly GCA_026389535.1). GTDB lineage: Bacteria > Chloroflexota > Limnocylindria > Limnocylindrales > Limnocylindraceae > Limnocylindrus. The sequence continues at coordinate 5,055 of JAPLHR010000070.1, read as the reverse complement.
GGGAAGCGAGGGGCCAAGTGAGCGCAGCGAAGAGCGGACCAATGCTGCGAGCTCGCGGCGTCACCCGAAAGTTCGGCGGCCTCATTGCTGTGAACAGCGTGGACTTCGAGATTCCGCGCGGCTCAATCAGCGCGATCATCGGGCCGAACGGGGCAGGAAAGACCACCTTCTTCAACGTTATTGCTGGCATCTACGCCCCCACAGCCGGCACCATCGAGCTCGATGGGAAGCCGCTGATTTCGCCGCCAACCGGGGCAGGCCGAGAGCCGATCCTGCTCATTCTGCCGACCATTCCATTCATCGGTCTGGCGATTTACTCCCTCCTCGTCGTTGGTGGGGATACAGGCCTTGTCGAGGGGGTTGCCTCCGTTGCCGCCGCCCTCCTCGGCTTTGTCGCCGCACTGCTCCTGAACATTGTTCGCCCAACCTGGTACAACCGCCTCATCAAGCGCATTGGCGTCACGAGACCTGCTCGACCGAACGACATGGTGGTTGCCGGACTCGCGCGCACCTTCCAGAACATTCGCCTCTACAAGAGCCTGACGACGCTCGAGAACATCCTCGTCGGCATGCATGTGCACATGCATGGCAGCTTCCTCGGCGCACTCTTTAAGACTCGCCTCGTACGCGAAGAGGAGGCGGTCGCAGAGCAGCGTGCCCGTGAGCTCCTCGCCTTTGTTGATCTTTCGGGCATGGAGAACGAACTGGCGAGGAATCTGCCCTACGGTAAGCAGCGCCTGCTGGAGATTGCCCGCGCGATCGCAAGTCGGCCAAAGCTCCTCTTGCTCGACGAGCCGGCCGCCGGCATGAATCCGAAAGAGACCGAAGAGATGACCGCGCTCATCCGCCGCATTCGTGACGAACTCGACATCACCATCCTGCTGATTGAGCACGACATGCGCGTGGTCATGGGGATCTCAGACCACATCACGGTGCTCGACCATGGCGAGAAGATCGCCGAGGGTCTGCCAAAGGCGATCCGCACCAACCCGAAGGTGATCGAGGCCTACCTCGGCCGCGGCGCTGCAGCGGGACACTGAGAGGAGTACGGCGATGGCACCACTGCTTGAACTAATAGATGTGCACACGTACTACGGTGTGGTGCACGCCCTTCGCGGCGTCTCACTCAAAGTCGAAGAGGGCGAGATAGTCACGCTGATCGGCTCAAACGGTGCCGGCAAGACCACGACCCTGCGCACCATCTCTGGGCTTGAGCGGGCTCGTTCTGGGAGCATCAAGCTGAAGGGAAAGTCGATTGAGAAGGCTGAACCACACGAGATCGTAAAGCTCGGCGTTGGGCATAGCCCTGAAGGGCGGCGTGTGTTTGCTCGCATGTCGGTACGCGAGAACCTTGAGATGGGCGCATTCCTGCGCAAGGCTGGCCCCGACGTGCAGAAGGACTTCAAGAAGGTCTTCGATCTCTTCCCACGATTGAAGGAGCGCGAGAGCCAGGCCGCCGGTACCATGTCGGGTGGCGAGCAGCAGATGCTCGCGATCGGACGCGCCCTGATGGCGCAGCCAAAGATCCTGCTACTCGATGAGCCTTCCATGGGCCTCGCGCCAATCTTGGTGGAGCAGATCTTTGACATCATCACCGAGATCAATTCACGTGGAACCGCGGTGCTGCTGGTGGAGCAGAACGCCATGATGGCACTCGGCATCGCCAAGCGCGGCTACATCCTGCAGATTGGCGAGGTCACCCTCGAAGATAGCTGCGATAAGTTGGCCAAGAACCCGAAGGTGCGCGAGGCCTACCTCGGCGTCTAACCGGCAATCTTGCGGAGCGCTCGGAAGAGCGCACGACCGTCACTTCGATCGGCGATCTCTTTCGGCATCTGCCCGGCCGTTACCCCGAGAAGCCCTTGATGTGCGGCAATCGCCTGTGCCAACCCAGCAATGTGGCGCGTTGGCTTTGCGCCGCGCTCCCACCAAAGCCCGTCAATCGTCATGACCCCAGTCTCCTTCACGCGCCGTAGTTGAACGCGCCCAACGATGGCGTCGCCCGCATGGATCGGCATCACGTACGGCCCATAGACTCGCTTCTTCTCGGGGGTGTAGATCGCCCAGCGGTAGTGGAAGTTGTAGAGCGTCTCGAGTCGCTTGCGATCGTGGATGAGCGGGTCGAGCGGCGACAGCAGCGTGACGGCGTTCGGATCGGCCGCTACCGGTCGTGTGCCAGCCGTTGCGCGCATTGCCGCCTCGAGGGCGAAGCGTTCACCGCCAGGAATGCGCCATGGCCCTGGGAGCCCGTCGATCTCGATGTTCAACAGGGCACCGCGCTCCGTTAGGCGGCGCACCAGCTCCTTGCGCTTGAGCGGCCAGTCGGTCTGCACCCAGACCCCGTTGGCAGAGGCGAGGCCGAGGTCGCGGTGTCGCGCCAAGAAGGTGTGTTCGATCTGCTCCTCTTCGCTCACGCGGCGTTCCAGCACGTTGCGGGGGATCAGCCGCTCAGCAAGGTCGAACCAGCGGCGCGAGCCGTCACGGCGCGCGAGGTGCAGCAACCCTGCGAGTTGCAGCATTTCGAGGGCGGCGCGATAGGCGGGGGTTTGCCCCCACGACCAGGCGACAGATTTTGAGGGGCCGAAATCTGCCGCGCTGAGCGGCCCCTCAGAGGTGATGCGCGCCATGACGGTGTCGGCCCAGGGCTTCAGGCGGCGATAGCTACCATCACGCCAGAAGCGCTCACGGCGCTTATCGGCAGGGCGACGGTAGTAGGGGAGCTCACTCGTTGGCACGATGACCAGCACGCCGTTGTACTGCTCCACCAGGGCACGGTGCGCCGGCACCTTGGCGTAGAGGAGCTCATCGACCCAGCGCGGCTCAAACCCGTCGATACGGGCGTGGCAGACGATCTCGTGGCTGCGACCTGCAAGGTCCACTGGGTCGAACTGCAGCGAGCCGAGTCGCTCAACCAGCGCCAACACCGAGCCCTTACTGGCGGGGAGCTGTCGCGGCGGGAGGAGCATGTGGCGCTCGGCGAGGAAGCGGCGAGCCGCCGCCTTCGAGACGCGCAGTGGCGCGTCGCCCACGTTCATCTCAGTGTGACGCGCCCCCGCGTGCGATCGCGCGATTGCGTGCCGTGACCATGATCGCCACCCCGGCAACAACCACAGCGCCACCAGCAATGAGTTGCGCCGAGATCGGCTCACTCAAGATGAAGCTCCCTGCGAGCACGGCAACGACCGGGTTCACATAGGCGTAGGTAGAGACAAGCCCAAACGGCGCCACGCGCAGCAGCCAGGTATAGATGTTGTAGGCGATGAGGCTTCCGACCACCACGAGGTAGGCGAGCGCGAAGATCACGTCACTCCCCAAGGCACCAAACTGCACGCTGCCCCACTCGCCGAGGATCGTGGCGATCACGGCACCACCAACGGAGCCGGCGAGCATCTGAATCGCTACAGCGACACGGGAGTCGGCGGGTGTTGCGGCGCGGCGCTGGCTCCAAATGGAACCGCCACCCCAGCTGAGCGGGCTAAAGAGGATGCAGGCGAGTCCGAGCGGATCGAGGCCCGCGTCGCCCGCCTTTGGCGAGATGAGGATTGCAACGCCGACAATGCCTACGGCGATGCCGAGGATGCTGAGTGGCGCGATGCGATCCTTGTAGATGACACGTCCGATCACGGCAACCCAGATTGGGAGCAGCGCGATGAGCAGCGCGGTGATACCCGAAGGGATCGTCTGCTCGCCGAAGGAGGTCACACCGAGGCCACCAACGTTGAGCGCGAGGCCAACGATCGCTTGGTCGCGGATCTGCGCGCGGGTGAGTGAGCGCAGCGCGTCACGGGCAAACACTGCAACGAGCGCCAGCATGGCCACGCCAGCGAAGGCGAAGCGAATGGCCACCATGGCGAACGGCGGGAGCGCCCCGCCCTGGTCTGGGTCAACAACGACGCGAATGGCGAGATAGGTGGTGCCCCAAATGATGTAGATGGCAAGCATCGCCAGGGCGATCGCCAGTGGTGCGGCGGCGGTGAGGCGCGGGGCAGACTTCGAAACCGTTTTTGCCATAGCGCTGATGCTAGCCGAGTGCGATGCGTGATGCGTGGCGCACACCGAGCACCCCTCGCAGCGTATCCTTCCACGATGCGTTCGAGTCGGCTCCCGTGGATTCTGTTGGTCGTCGTCTCGGCGATCGGCTATGGGTCGGGCTCACTTTTTGCGAAGGCGATCTACCCAACGGGCTTTGATTGGCTCGACCTGTTGGTATGGCGTCACCTGCTCGCCGCGCTCATCCTCGGCGCCATCGTCGTTGCGCTCCCGGCTGGGCGCGCGGCACTTCGTGGTCTCACTCGCGAGCGTGCGTTGCGCTCCTTCGCGATCGGACTCTTCTTCACCGCCAACGCCGCCACCTACGTGCTCTCGATCTTCTTCGCGCATGCCCCATCGGGCCCGCGCCCTTGGATCGCCCTCGCCATCGCAACTACTGGTGTTGTCCTTGGCGTCGGTGGCATCCCCGATGCGAAGGAGCCGGCGCTGATCGGCCTGGTGCTCGGCGTCGCTTCGCCGATTATCTACAGCTGTTACATCATCCTGGCCGCCCGTCTCGCGGGCGAAACGAAGAGCGGCACCGGCGCCTCAGGCGGTGGCGGCACCTCATCGCTCGCCGCGATCCCGCTCAGCCTGCTCGGCACCGCGGTGGGCATGTTCGTGCTGCGCGTCGCACTCGGCCGCGAGTTGCTGCCGCTGCCGATCCCCGACGGCGCCCTGCTGCCGATCATTGGTGTCGCCACCATCGCCGGCATCATTCCGATCGGCGCCTTCTATATAGGAGCCCAGCGCCTCGGTGCCGCCCGCGCTGCGCTGATCAGCACCGTGGAGCCGATCTTCACGATCGTGGCGGCGGGGTACCTCTTCAACGAGAGCCTCACCGCAATTCAGTTGGTCGGCGGGGCGCTGATCCTCGGGGCAGTCTTGGTTGCGGAGTGGGGGGCAATTCGATTGGTGCGGCCCAGGAGAGCCTCAGCGCAAGCCAAACGTGGTGCCGCCAAGAATTAACAGAGCGTTTACACACCGTTAGCGTTCCGAATACATACCTCCGCCAATCTTGCATCG
>JAPLHR010000090.1 GCA_026389535.1 Chloroflexota bacterium | reverse complement strand
TGGTGCGCGGGGAGTGGCACCGATGCGCAGCCGTACTTCCGCATCTTCAATCCGGTGACACAAGCGGGGAACTTTGATCCCAATGGTGAATATGTGCGTCGCTGGGTGCCAGAGCTTGCAGCACTGCAAACGCCTGCGATCCATGCGCCGTGGGCGCATCCGAAGGCGCTGGATGCAGTGGGCATCAGACTCGGTGAGCAGTATCCGGAGCCGATCGTCGATCACGCCGAAGCGCGCCAACGAACGCTTGCGGCGTATAGCGCGGCACTCAAGCCAGAGAGCGGCCGTTAGTCATGGGCGGCGCACGACGTGAGGCACGGCAGCCACATCGGCCTCCGAGTGAGCGCCCCGAGAAGATCTGCGTGGTGTGCGGCCGACCGTTCCAGTGGCGCAAGCGCTGGGAGCGAGTCTGGGACGAGGTGAAGTACTGCAGCGACGCCTGTCGCCGCCGACGGTCATAGCGTGAACCACCTTGTCGTTTTAGGAGATCAGCTCACTGACCAGGTTGGCCCACTTCGCGCGCATCTTGATGGCAGCGCCAAGTTCGCCGATCCAATCCTCGTCTTAGAGATCACGGGCGTGCGGCACGAGGCACGACACGTGCAGGCCGTGGTGCTGCAGGTCGCGGCGCTACGAGGGTTTGCGGCAGAGCTTCAGGGGCGGGGGGCTCCAACCGAGGTCATCAAGGCTCCCACCCTGGGCGAGGCACTCGCCGCCGCCCAGGAGCGGTATCGGCCGTCCGGCGTCACCCTGATGGACCCTGCGCAGCCTCAGGACCTCGAGGCGATTCAGGCATGGTCCGCTGCGAGCGGTACGCCCGTGGAGGTCGTCGAAGATCAGCTCTGGCTCACCACCGTGGCCGAATGGGAGGCGTTCAAGTCGGGCCGAAAAGAGCTCCGCATGGAGTACTGGTATCGACGCGTGCGCAGTGCGCGTGGCTGGCTGATGGAGGAGAGCGCGGGGAAGAGCGAACCGATTGGCGGCACATGGAACCTCGACAAGGAGAATCGGAAGCGCCTCGTCCCTGGCACCGACGTGCCGACACCGCCGTATGCAGCAGTCACGCCACTCGTACAGTCGGTGATTGATGAAGTACTTAAGGAGTCCTCAACGCTCTTTGGCGAGTCAACCACACTGATCTGGCCAACAACCCGGCGTGAGGCACTCGCTGCACTCAACGCGTTTTGCGACGAGCGCCTGGCGAACTTTGGACCATATGAAGATGCCATGTCAAAAGAGCATGAGCATCTCTTCCACTCGCTCTTGTCGCCAGCGCTCAACCTTGGTTTGATCACCCCTGCCGAAGTCTGCGAGCGCGCGCTACACACGTATGCCGAGCGATCAAGTGAGATCCCGCTCTCGAGCATTGAAGGATTCATCCGTCAGATTCTCGGTTGGCGCGAGTTCATGCGCCACGCGTATCGCGAGTACTGGCGAGAGTGGCAGACCGACAATGGCCTGAACGCCCACGAGGACTTGCCGGAGCTGTACTGGTCGGGGGAGACAAAGATGGCGTGCATGTCGCGCATCGTCACAACACTGCAGCGAACGGGCCATGTGCACCACATTGAGCGCTTGATGGTGCTTGGCAACTTTGCCCTTCTCTTCGGCGTGCAACCACAACAGGTCGACGCTTGGTTTCTAGAAGCGTTTGTTGACGCGCTTCCGTGGGTCGTGACGCCGAACGTCGTAGCCATGAGTCAATTTGCGGATCTCGGTCGCATCACGAGCAAGCCGTACATCTGTGGTGGCGCATACATCTCGCGCATGGGCGACGACTGCAAATCATGTTTCTACAACTCAACAGAATCGGTGGGCGAAGAGGCTTGTCCGTTTACCACCCTGTATTGGGAGTTCATTGATCGTCACTCCGCACGGTTCGCAAAGAATCCACGCATGGCCACACAGGTTCGCTCCTGGTCTGCGCGGCCAGAGGGTGTCCGCAAAGAGATCTTGGTTCGCGCCGCTGACGTGCGCAGCCGCGCCAAGGCTGGCGAACTGTGAGTCGTGCAAGCAGTCTTCCGTGGCAGCGCATTGGGACCATCTACGTGCTGGTGCAGTTTGCCGAGATCTTCGGTGTCGCCATGATCTATGCCTACCTCCCGCTTGCTCTAGAGCGTGCGGGCGTACCACTCGCCTCCATCGCATCGGTCGCTGGCGCAACGACTGCTGGTATCTTCATCGTCGGCGCACCACAGGTGCCGATCTGGCTCGCGATTGCCGAGCTGCGATCGCGACGACTCGTCATCGTGCGCAGCGGCCTGATCGCCCTGGTCGCGCTCATCGCCTTCGCCCTCGCGCAAGAGGCGTGGCAGCTGATCGGCGCAACGCTCGCCCTCGGCTTCTGGCTCGGCAACACCGGCGTGATGCTGGCGACGATCCGCGAAGTCTCGCCAGAGCACGCACGCACCCGATCGATCGCCCTCTTTAGCGCGGCGGCACCGATGGGCTTCGCGCTGGGGCCACTCCTCGCCGGCGCCATGATCGACGGCCTGGGCCTCTCGCTTGCCGCACCGATCATGGTCGCGGCGCTGCTCAACGCCGCCCTCATCGTGGCGAATATCGTGGCAATCCCTGACGTGCGACCGCACCACCCACCGACGGGGGGCGTGCTCGAGGTGGCCCGCCGTGGCCTTAGCGAGGTCTTCGCCGACCGCAGGATTCGTGCGGGATACCTGGTGCTTGGCCTTGCGATCGCTGGGGAGCGCATGCTCCGCCCCGTCTTCCCGCTGCGAATCGCGGAGGTGGTGATTGGCCCCTCGATTACGGGAATAGCCGAACCGCTCGCCGCCCCTGGTGTGGCGGGCGCCATTGGCCTACTGACAGGACTCTCGGCACTGGGGGGTGCCCTCCTTGCGCCACTCCTCGCTACACGCCTAGTGCCGCGCATGGGCATCCCGCGAGTGATGGTGCTCAGCTTCGCCGCCGCGGCGGTTGCCGCTGGCGCAATGATCGTTGTCTCAACGGCGCTTGGCCTTGCCCTCTCGAACACGCTCCTTGCCGCGGCATCGGCGCTCCTGCAGGCGATGGTCTTCACCTGGCTGGCGAACTCCGTCACCGAGCACCGCCGCACCGCCGCGCTCAGCCTCTCGCTCTTCCCTCTCTACGCCGGTGCCGTCGTTGGGCCACTGATCTCCTCAGCCGCCGCGCTCATCAGCACACCACGGCCGGGTGATGCGCTTGCACTCACCCCCATCTTTCTTGGGTCGGTGCTGCTTCTCGCGCTCGGGATCGTCGCCGTGCGCCGCCTCCCCGCGGGAGACCACAACGCACGCTAGTCTGCGTACATGAAGCAGGTAGAGGGCGTTCTTGGCCCCATCAGCTCCGCAGACATGGGTCTGACGTTGACTCACGAACATCTTCTGAACGACGTCCTCTCCTGGTGGCATCCGCCACTCGACGATTCAGCGCGATCGCGCGAACTGGTCGACGAGAAGGTTTCCATCACCAACATCTGGGAGCTCAAGCACGACCCGTTCATCAATAAAGACAACTGCTCCATGCAAGACATTGAGTTGGCAATCAAAGAGGTGCAGCGCTTCGTTGATCAAGGTGGCAAGACGATCATCGAGACGAGCGCCGACGGCAATGGTCGTAGCCCCGAAGGGCTTGCCACGATCAGCAAACGAACCGGCCTCAACATCATCATGGGAACGGGCTACTACCTGGACGGATCGCAGCCAGAAGCGAACGACGCCAAGAGTGAACATGACATTGCCAACGAACTGATTCGCGACATTACCGAAGGGGCACGCGGCACAGGGATCAAGTCGGGGATCATTGGTGAGATTGGCGTCGGCAGTGAGTTCACCGCGCGTGAGCGCAAGTCACTCGCTGGTGCCTGCATTGCACAGCGCGAGACGCACATCCCAATGCAGGTGCACATGCCCGCCTGGTTCCGCTACGGCGACGAGGTGCTCGATTTCTGCGCAGCCCACGGCGTGCCAATGGAGAGCATCGTGCTCTGCCACTCCAACCCAAGCGGCGATGACCACGAATACCAGACGCGTCTGCTGAAGCGTGGTGCCTATCTGCAGTACGACATGATCGGCATGCAGGTCTTCTACGCCGACCAACAGGCCTCGTGCACGAGTGACGAAGATGACGCGCGCAACATTGCACGCCTAGTGCGTGACGGCTTCGGTCAGAAGGTGCTGATGTCGCAAGACATCTTCCTCAAGAGCCTCCTGCGCTCGTACGGCGGCCCAGGCTACGGGCACATGGTTGAGTTCTTCCTGCCACGACTCGCCCGGCACGGCGTGCCGCTGGAGCAGGGAATCGCGATGATGACGGCGAACCCGCGTCAACTCTTCGAATCGGCGAGCTAGCCACCGTGGTCAAGATCCGAACCGTCACCGGCGAGATAGATAGCGCCGACATGGGGCTCACCCTCACGCACGAGCACCTCTTCAACATCGTCACGCCGTGGTGGCATGCGCCCTATGACGACTCGGCTCGATCCAAGGAGCTTGTCGACGAGAAGGTCTCCATCACCAACGTCTGGGAGCTCCGACATGATCCATTCTTGAACAAGGACAACTGCGTGCTCGATGACATCGAGTCGGCGATCGTTGAGGTGAAGCGCTTCGCCGCACAGGGAGGCCGCACGATTCTTGAGGCCTGCGCCGACAAGGGGAACGGGCGTGACCCCGAGGGGCTGGCACGCATCAGCCGCGAGTCGGGGTTGAACGTGGTGATGGGGAGTGGCATCTTCCTTGACCCGGTGCACGGCCCAGAGCACCTCGACGGCAGCGTGCGTGAGATCGCCGATCGCATCGTGCGTGACCTCACCGTCGGCGCACAGGGGACGAACATTCGCGCCGGCTTCATCGGCGAGATCTTCGTTGGCCAGCCGTTCACCAATCGCGAGCGCAACTCGCTCGCCGGTGCCTGTCTGGCGCAGCGCGAGACGGGTGTGCCGATCCAGATCCACATGCCGGGCTGGTATCGCCTCGGCGACGAGGTGCTCGACTTCGTTGCGGCACATGGCGTACCGATGCAGAGCGTCGTCCTCTGCCACTCCAACCCGAGCGGCGACGATTACGAATACCAGACCCGCCTCCTGAAGCGCGGCATCTACCTGCAGTACGACATGATCGGTATGCAGATCTTCTACGCCGACCAGCTGGGCGTCTGCACCAGCGACGAAGATGACGCACGGAATA
>JAPLHR010000074.1 GCA_026389535.1 Chloroflexota bacterium | reverse complement strand
TCTAAGGGGAGGGTTAATGCCCAGCTTTCGGAACCCGTTTAAACGCCGCAAGGCGACCCCCGGAGCCGAGCCCGATTTGTGGGTCCGGTGCCCCGGGTGCTCAGAGCTCCTCTTCAAGAAGACCTTGGAGAAGAGCCTCCAAGTCTGCGCGGCATGCGGCCATCACTTCCGCGTGCCCGCCCGTGAACGGATTGCGCAGCTGGTCGACGAGGGCACCTTTGCTGAGGCCGACGCCAGCCTGATCTCGCTCGATCCGATCGTCTTCACCGACTCCAAGGGGTACCCCGAGCGTGCCGCCGCCGCCCGCGCCGCCACCGGCGAGCGCGACGCCGCCATCCGCGGCACCGCCCTGATTGGTGGCATCGAGGTCTCCCTCGTCGCCATGGACTTCTTCTTTATGGGTGGCTCGATGGGCTCGGTCGTGGGCGAGAAGGTTGCCCGCGCCGCCGAACTCGCCACCGCCCGCCGCCTTCCACTCGTGATCGTCTCGGCATCGGGCGGCGCCCGCATGCAAGAGGGCACCTACGCCCTAATGCAGCTGCCAAAGACCCTCGCCGCCATCGCGCGCCTGAAGGCGAGCGGCGGCACCTTCATCAGCGTGTTGACCGACCCAACCACCGGCGGCACCATCGCCTCGTTCGGCGCCCTCGGCGACCTCAACGTTGCCGAACCGAATGCACTGATCGGCTTCAGTGGCGCGCGCGTCTCCGCTGGCACCATTGGCGACGAACTCCCTGTTGGCTTCCAGCGCAGCGAGTTTCTGCTCGAGACCGGCTTCATCGATGCGATCGTGCCGCGCGGCAATTTGCGCGGCTGGCTCACGCGCGCACTCGGACTGCTGCAGCCACTCCCCGCACCAGCGGTGCCGCTCTATCGACAGATCGGCATTCCTGGCGTTGGTCTCATCGGCGGCATGGTCACCGGCGTCGCACAGGGTGCTGGCGCGATGATCGGCTCAGTGCTTTCGCCCGTTGCCGACGCCGCAAACAAGGTGGCGAACCGCGCCGACCAGATTCTTGAGAACCAGCGAGACCGACACTTGGCGCCAGAGCTTGGGCCGCACCTTGATGAGGCCGAGGCCTGGAGCCACGTGCAGCGCGCGCGCGAGGTGAACCGACCACGCACTGCTGAACTGCTTGAGGCGCTTGGCGCTGAATTTGTGGAGCTACGTGGTGACCGACGCGCCGGTGATGACGGCGCGATCATCGCGGGCATCGCGCGCATCGATGGGCGACGCATTGTGGTGGTCGGCACCCAGAAGGGGACCGACACCGAGAGCAACATTCGCCGCGGATTCGGCATGCCGCATCCGGAGGGGTATCGCAAGGCGATGCGCGCCTTCGAGCTTGCCGAGCGCCTGCACCTGCCGCTCCTCACCCTGGTCGATACCCCTGGGGCGCACCCAGGGCCGGAGTCGGAGCAGCACGGCATCGCCGAGGCGATCGCCGCCGCAATCAGCAAGATGACCGAACTGCGCACCCCAATCGTCACGGTCGTCACCGGGGAGGGTGGCTCGGGTGGTGCGCTCGCCATCGCCGCCGCCGATCGAGTCTTCGCCTTTGAGCACGCCTACTACTCGGTGATC
>JAPLHR010000068.1 GCA_026389535.1 Chloroflexota bacterium | reverse complement strand
TCTTCGTTGACCTCGGCGGCATCGACGGGCTCATTCATAAGAGTGAGATCAGCTGGTCGAAGGTCGCGAACCCAGAGGCCGGCTACAACGTTGGCGATTCGGTTGATGCCGAAGTCATCGACATCAACACGGAGCGCGGGCGCATCAGCCTCTCGATCCGCAAGTTGCAGCCAGACCCATGGAACGCCGCAATTGCCGACATCAAGATTGGTGATTTCGTTGAGGGAACGATCACCAAGCTGGTGAACTTCGGTGCCTTCGTGCGCGTGCGCGACGGCCTCGAGGGACTCATCCATATCAGCGAGCTCTCACACAATCGCGTCACCCATCCGGGCGACGTGGTGAAGGACGAGCAGACGCTGAAGCTCAAGGTGATCAGCCTCGACTCAGAGCGTCACCGCCTCGGCCTCAGCCTCAAGCAGGCTGAAGAGGCGCCAGTGCGTGAAACGCCAGCCGCCGAGCCGAAGCGTGAGACGCGCCGCGCCCGCCCAGAGCGAAGCTTCTCTATGGATGACGCTGTGCAGGAGCCAGAGGGTGGTATCGACACCACGCTCGCCGCAGCCTTTGCTGGCATCCGCGAGAAGATCGCCGAGACGGCCGACGACGCTGCAGGGAGCGACGGCGAGACGAAGAAGAAGCGTGCCCCGAAGAGGGCCGATGACGGCGAGAGCGCGTCGGAGGCCATTGAAGAGGCCCTCGCCGAAGCCGCCCCAGAGGCCGCTGCCGAGGTTGCCGTAGAGACTCCCGCCGAGATTGCCGCAGAGACCCCTGCCGAGGTCGCCCCAGAGGCCGCTGCCGATCAGGCCTAATCCCGCGGGGGCGTTGAGCCCCCTCGTGAAGCGCCGGAGCGGAGTGGTAGACTTCCTATCCGCGAAGGTGCCTGGCGACAAACGCTGACGCTCGCCCAAGACGAGGCGCAGCGCTTCAACCACAACTACATCGGCACAGAGCACCTGCTGCTCGGCCTTGTCCGCGAGGGCGAGGGCGTTGCGGCGAAGGTCCTCGAGAACCTCAACGTTGAGCTGGCCAAGGTCCGCCAGGCGGTTGAGTTCATCATCGGACGTGGCGAGCGCCCCGTTGTTGGTGAGATCGGCCTCACGCCACGTGCCAAGAAGGTGATCGAGCTCGCTATTGATGAGGCACGACGCTTGGGCCACAACTACATCGGCACTGAGCACCTGCTGCTCGGCCTCGTGCGCGAAGAGGGCGGGATCGCCTCCGGCGTGCTGGAGTCGCTCGGGGTGAGCCTCGAGAAGGTGCGCCACGAGGTGGTGCGCGTCCTCAGCCAGTCATCGACGCCGACCGCCCAACCGACCGAGCGCCGCAGTGGCTCAAAGACTCCAACCCTCGACGCCCTCGGCATCGACCTCACCGAAGCGGCCCGCTCCGGTCGCCTCGACCCAGTCATCGGCCGTGAGCGCGAAATTGAGCGTGTCATTCAGGTACTGGCGCGCCGCACCAAGAACAATCCAGCGCTCATTGGCGAACCGGGCGTCGGCAAGACGGCGATCGCCGAGGGGCTCGCCCAGCGCATCGTGAAGGGCGACGTTCCTGCACCGCTGCTCGACAAGCGCGTCGTCACCCTTGATATGGGCTCACTGGTTGCCGGAACAAAATACCGCGGCGAGTTTGAGGAGCGGCTGAAGAAGGTGCTCGAAGAGCTGCGCGCCTCGCGCGACGCGATCCTCTTTGTGGATGAGCTGCACACGCTGGTCGGCGCGGGCGCCGCCGAAGGCGCAATTGATGCAGCAAACATCTTGAAGCCACCACTCGCTCGCGGCGAGATCCAGTGCATCGGCGCAACCACGCTTGACGAGTATCGCAAGCACATTGAGAAGGACCCAGCGCTCGAGCGACGCTTCGCACAGGTGTTGGTGGCCGAACCTTCTGCTGATGAGACGATTGAGATCCTGAAGGGGCTACGCCCACGATACGAGGCGCACCATAAGGTTCGCATCTCTGACGAGGCGCTCACCTCGGCCGTGGAGCTCTCCGTTCGCTACATCAGCGATCGACAGCTGCCAGATAAGGCGATTGATGTGATTGATGAAGCCTCAAGCCGCGTGATGTTGCGACACTCATCCCCACCTGCCGACTTGCGTTCGGCGCGCCGCGAGGCGGACGCCGTAGAGCGAGATCAGCGCGACGCCGAAGCCGCCGGCGCCTTTGATCGCGCACTCTCACTGCGCAACCAGGGCGAAGGACTGAAGAGCCGCATTGAAGAGCTCGATCGCGCCTGGCGCTTGAGCCTGAACCTTCCGCCAGCACCAGGATCGACGGCACCCGCCGCCGCGCCCGTGGTCGCGCCTGATGCGCCACTTGCGATCGCCGCCCCAGCTGCACCTGAGTCGCGCGAAGACACGCGGCCCGTGGTCACCGAAGAGGAGGTGGCCGCTGTCGTCTCTATGTGGACGGGCATCCCAGTGATGCGCTTGGCCGAAGCCGAAACTGCACGACTCCTAAAGATGGAGGAGACGCTGGGCGCTCGTGTCGTAGGGCAGGAGCAGGCGATTACAACGCTGAGCCGCGCCGTGCGACGCGCCCGTGCTGGGCTGAAGGATCCGAAGCGCCCGATCGGCAGCTTCCTCTTCCTTGGGCCAACCGGCGTCGGAAAGACCGAACTCGCGAAGGCGCTCGCCGAATTCATGTTTGGCACAGAAGATGCGCTGGTCAAGATCGACATGAGCGAATTCATGGAGCGCCACAACACCAGCCGCCTCGTTGGCGCGCCTCCAGGCTACGTGGGCTTTGACGATGGTGGGCAGCTCACCGAGGCAATTCGACGTCGCCCGTACTCCGTCGTGCTTCTTGATGAGATCGAGAAGGCGCACAGCGAGGTCTTCAACATCTTGCTTCAGATCCTGGAGGACGGGCAGCTCACCGACGCAAAGGGGCGACGCGTGGACTTCCGCAACGTCATCTTGATCATGACCTCGAATCTCGGCGCTCGACAGATTCAGACTCCATCGTCGCTCGGCTTCCGGTCGCGCGGCGAGGGCGAGGCGGCCCGCGCTGCCGACGAGTACACGCTGATCAGTGAGAAGGTCGATGAGGAGCTGAAGAAGGCGTTCCGCCCAGAGTTCCTCAATCGCGTCGACTCACGCATCGTCTTCCGGCCGCTCAGCCAAGAGGAGATGCGTCGCATCGTTGACCTGCTCGTGAAGCGCGTAGTGGGGCAGCTGCGCACGCAGGGGCACGACCTTGTCATCACCGACGCGGCGAAGGATCACCTCATCAAGGTTGGGTACGACGTCTCGTATGGCGCGCGTCCGCTGCGCCGCACGATCCAGTCGCTCATCGAAGATCCGCTCGCCGAGCGCCTGCTGCAAGGGGCAGATCCAATCGGCGCATCGTATGTGGTGGATCTCGTCGACGGCGCGATCGCGGTGATGATTCGCGAAGAGGGGGTAGCTTCGCCCGCCGCTGTGCCGGCTGAGCCGGTCGGCGCAGTCGACTAGCGCCGTTCGCCGCATGGCGAAGAGTAAGAGCGTCTGGCTCTGTCAAACCTGCGCCTTTGAGGCGCCCGCCCTCGAGAATCCCTGCCGCAGCTGCGGCTCCTGGAACTCCCTCGTGGAGACCGTGCGAGATCGACCCTCCGCGCGCGTTCGTGCTGCCGGCGGGCGGACTGCTGCCGCGCCCGTGCAGCCACAGCCACTTCGAGCGGCCAGCGCTGATCGCGCGCCACGCCTCCCACTCGGCGTCCCAGAGCTTGATCGCGTCCTCGGTGGTGGCGCTGTGCCTGGCTCGATCATCTTGCTCGGCGGCGAACCGGGGATCGGCAAGAGCACGCTCTTGCTGCAGGCCGCTGCGGGGATCGCACTCGCCGGTGGACGCATCCTCTATGCGTCGGGCGAAGAGTCGGCGGCGCAGATTGCCGATCGCGCCGAACGCCTCGGCCTTATGGCGACCGTTGCAGCCGACACCGTAGAGATTCTCGCCGAGAGCGAAGTCGGCGCAATTGCCGAGGCGGCGCATCGCGACCGCCCGACACTCCTGATCGTCGACTCTATTCAAACCGCAACGCTCGCTGAGCTCGAAGGGCCAGCAGGAAGCGTGGGCCAGGTCCGCGGCAGCGCGGAGGTACTCGCCAGCGTTGCGCGAGCGACTGGGGCCGCAGTGATCCTTGTCGGCCACGTCACGAAAGAGGGGAGCATCGCCGGGCCAAAGACGCTCGAGCATCTTGTTGACGCGGTGATCATGCTCGATGGCGACCGTCACGGCACCCTGCGCACCCTGCGTGCCGCAAAGAATCGCTTCGGCTCTACCGATGAGCTCGGCCTGCTTGAGATGGGCGAGAAGGGCCTCGCCGGTATCGATGACCCAGGGCGCGCCTTTATTGATGATCGCGATGAGCGTGCGCCAGGGGCGGTCGTTGCCCCACTCCTGGAGGGGAGTCGCCCCATGTTGGTTGAGGTGCAGGCGCTTGTTGCTGGAACGGCATTCGGCACACCACGCCGCACCGGTCGCGGGCTCGATACGGCGCGCCTCTCTCTCTTGTGTGCCGTGCTCGCGCGTCGCGCCGGGATTGCGTTGAGCGATCGCGACATCTACGCCAACTTGGTCGGCGGCATTGTGCTTGATGAGCCCGCCCTTGATCTACCACTCGCTCTCGCACTCGCCTCATCGCAGAGCGACCGTCCAATCAGCCGCACGCTCGTTGCTGTCGGTGAGGTCGGACTTCTCGGCGAGCTTCGTCCGGTCTCTGGACTTGCGCGACGCCTGCGTGAAGCGGCGCGCCACGGATTCACTACGGCGATCGTTCCTGCCCCGCGACGTGGCGCCGCGAGCGAACCAATGCCCGAGGGGATGAAGGTCATCGCCGTGCGCACCTTACGCGAAGCGATCACCGAGGCGCTCGGTGAGTAGCGGCGCAACGTTTGACGTCATCGTCGTTGCGGCTGGCTCCGGCCTGCGCATGGGCGGCGTCGACAAGTC
>JAPLHR010000063.1 GCA_026389535.1 Chloroflexota bacterium | reverse complement strand
GGTAACCACCTGATCCACGCGATGCGCCGCAACGCTGACATGAAGATGATCATGTTCAACAACCGCATCTACGGCCTTACCAAGGGTCAGGCCTCACCAACCTCGCCGATCGGCAAGAAGACCAAGTCAACGCCGCTCGGCACCATCGAGACGCCAATCATTCCGCTCAACCTCGTTGCCGCTGCTGAGGCGAGCTTCATCGCACGATCGGTCGACACGCACTCTGAGCATCTGCAAGAGATGATGCAGCGTGCCGGCGAGCACTCAGGTGCCGCCTTCCTCGAAGTACTGCAGAACTGCAACATCTTCAACGACGGTGCATGGCGCGACTTCACCGATAAGTCGGTGAAAGAGGATCGCATGCTGGTGCTGAAGCACGGCGAGCCGATGATCTTCGGCGCTGAGAAGAACAAGGGGATTCGCCTCAACGGTCTGCGACCAGAGGTTGTGACCATCGGCGAGAACGGCGTGAGCGTTGCCGACCTCTGGGTGCACGACGAGACCGACCCTGATGCCACGCGCACGCAGATCTTGAGCCGCATGTGGTGGCCCGACTTCCCTGTGCCAGTCGGCGTCTTCCGTCGCGTGCCACGCCCAACGCACGATCAGCTCCTCGTTGAGCAGATCGATGGAGCGAAGGCAGCACGTGCCGCAAAGGGCCCCGTTGATCTACAGAAGCTCCTCGCCTCAGGGGAGACCTGGACGGTCGAGTGACCGCGCCGCGCCTCTTGGTGCTGGCTGACGACCTGATCTGGTCGACTCGACTCGAAGGGCAGGGGCGCACCCTTGGTGCAACCGTCCAGCGCTTCAATGCTACCGAGCCCCTGATCGCCGCCCTTGCCGCTGAGCCCGCGACTCCCGCCGATCTGGTGGCGATCGACGCCACCGCCCGCGCCTACGACCCCGAGGCGGCGGTCCGCGCCGTGGCGGCGACCGGGGCACGGGTCCTCGCCCTGGTTCAGCACGATGATCCTGCGGGGCGGGCGAGCCTGATCGCCGCAGGGGCGGTGCGCGCCATGCCGTACCGCGCGCTCTTTGAGCGCGGGCATGCGATCCTCGCAGGGCTACTCGATCTGCCGGTGCCGCCGGCGACGAGCCCAGCAACAACAGGGGAGGGTGCATGAGTAACCGAAGTGCCGAGATCACCGCCGCCTACGCCGCCGCCACCCCAGGCCTTGGTGCCGGTCATGCCCTCGAAGCAAAGCTCATCGGCCCCGCCGCCTACGCAGCGCGACTCTCCGCCGCGCGCGACGCGGTCAACGACGCTGGCCTCGACGCAGTGCTGCTCGGCTTCGGCGCCGACATGCGCTACCTCACCGGCTATGCCGCACCGGCGCTCGAGCGACTCACCATGTTGGTGATCCCGGCGAACGGTGCGCCAACGCTGATCGTGCCCCGACTCGAAGCGGGCATGGCTGGTGACGCCCCCGCAATGCGCGGTGGGCACGTGGCCTGCGTCACCTTCGGCGAGACCGATGACCCGTTTGCCCTTGTTGCCACTGCGGTGAAGGCTGGTGGCCGACCTGGTTCTGCTGCGCGCGGCGTCGCCGTCTCCGATCGACTCTGGTCGACCTTCTTGATTCGCATTGAGGCGGCACTACGCACCCACGGCTCCATTACGCAGACGCAACTGGCGTCACATGTGATCGGCAAACTGCGTATGGTGAAGTCGGCCGAAGAGGCGGCGCTGCTACGCGGCGCGGGTCGCGCTGTCGATACCGTCGTGATGGCGATCACGAGCGGCAAGCTGCTTGGACGCACCGAGAACGATGTGGCGCGCGAAGTGCGTGAGCGACTCAATGGTGCGGGCCACGAGGTCTCATCGTTCGCCATCGTCGGCTCCGGTCCGAACTCTGCCTCGCCACACCACGAGGCCTCGTCGCGTGTGATCGACGCCGGCGATGCGATCGTGCTCGACATTGGTGGCGTCTTTGGTGGCTACGGTTCCGACACCACGCGCTCCATCTGGGTGACTGGTCTGAATGGGGAGGTGCCGCCGACCGACGACTACCTGCGCCGCTACGAGGTCTTGAAGCGTTCCCACCAGGCGGCGATGGATCATGTTCGCCCAGGGGTGAGCTGCGAATCGGTCGACGCCGCCGCTCGCGCCGTGATCGACGCGGCAGGGGAGGGGGCCCGCTTCTTCCACCGCACCGGGCACGGAATCGGCCTCGAGGAGCACGAGGATCCGTACATCGTCGCGGGGAACACCACGAAGCTCGTCCCAGGCCACGCCTTCTCCATTGAACCTGGGATCTACGTTGAGGGCGTCAACGGTGCTCGCATCGAAGACATCGTCCTCTGCGGCGACAGCGCGGTGGATGCGCTGAATCACACCAAGCGTGATCTCTACGTGGTGGCCGGATGACCGACGGTCCAGTCGCAAGCGCGCAGCAGCAGGTTCGTCAGGCAACACCGGCGCAGGTGCGCCGCATCGCCAAGGCGCGTCCGTATGTGCCGCTGCATGACTTGCGACGAACCTACGGTCTTCCTGGCGATGAAGAGATCACCACGCGCATCGAGACGCCCGAAGGTCCGGCATGGATCGGTCTCCCTGAGCGCGAGGCGCGCATCATTGAGAGCCTGGTCCGTGAGGGAGAGATCGCGCTGATCTTTGCTGACTCACCGCGCGCCCGCGTGGTGCTCGGCTTCCACAGCCTGACGCTGCACGCCTAGGCGTCAACTCCTTCGCCGCGCAGCAGCGCGCGCTTGAAGGCAATCGGATCAGTTGCCCCAGGACGCCAACTGCTCCCTGCGCTACCCCCGAATCCGCCGATGCCGTTTGATGCCAACACGCGGTGGCAGGGGATCAGCACCGGCACGCGGTTCTTGCCGAGCGCACCACCAACGGCACGCGCGGCACGCGGTGACCCACTCGCCGCTGCAAGCTCGCCATACGTGACCGTGGCACCAAAGCGCACGCCAGCTAACGCACGGAACACGCGCTGCTCAAACTCTGTCGCCCACGAAAGATCCACGGCCGCGAGTCGCTCTCGCGCACTGAGCTTTCCGCGAAGTGCGGCGTTCAGGATGCGGTTCACCTCAGGTGCACTGGTGATCGTCCCTGGAGCTCGGCGGCCAACCGCCGTCGCGGCAGCAGGCTCAAATGGCGCGCGTGGATCGAGGGCGATGGCGCAGATGCGGCCGTTCTCCACGGCCACCGGAAGCGAGTAGATCTGCATGCGCGCAGCCTAGCCGCAGGCGCTTATCGCTCAGGTGAGGCGTATACTCCCCCTGAGTATGTCAACCGAACTCGCTCCTGCGGCACCAGCGACCCCCGTGGCGGAGATTGCCCTCCCCGTCACCGGCATGACCTGCGCATCGTGCGTGAACCGCGTGGAGCGATTCTTGAAGAAGGCCGACGGCGTGAGCGGCGCGAGCGTGAACCTCGCCACCTCGATGGCCACCATTCAATACGCGCCAGAGGCAACAGGCGTTGCCGATCTCGCTGCGGTCATTACCGCTGCAGGATACGAAGTGCCCGCCGCGGCACTCGCCCTCGCCGGACGCGAAGGAGACGCCGACGCGCAAGAGGCGCGCGAAGCACTTGATGCTGAGCTCGTCGCCGCGCGCACCAAAGAGACGCGCGGACTTCTTCGCGACGGGATCATCGCCACGGCATTCGGCATAGGTGCGGCGGTGCTGATGTTGCAGCCGTGGTTCTTCATCAGCATGGAGCGCATCAACTGGATCCTGATTGTGCCCTCCACCATCATTCAGTTTGCGGTCGGCTGGCGCTTCCACTCGCGCGCAGTGCGCGCTCTGCGACATGGCTCGCTCACCATGGAAACACTCGTCAGCCTCGGTACAACCGCGGCGTGGGGCTGGTCGGTGGCGATCACCCTTTTCCATGCGCAGCTGATGCGAGTTGGTGTTCCGGCACATGCAACGTGGGACGCAGCGGCGCTCATCCTCGGATTCGTCGCACTCGGTCGCTGGATGGAGGCGCGCGCCAAAGAGCAGACGACGAGCGCGGTACGCGGCATCCTGGCACTGCAGCCAAAAGAGGCAGAGCTGCTTGCAACCGCCGACGCACCAACCGCTACCACCATCGCCGTGAACAAGATCATTGCTGGTGACCTACTGCGCATTCGCCCTGGTGGGCGTATCCCGGTTGATGGCATCATCGTGAGCGGACGTGCCGCTGTGGATGAGTCGGCCATTACTGGTGAGTCACTCCCTGTGGAGCGCGGCCCAGGGAGCCGACTCGCTGCGGGCACGCTCCTGACCGATGCGTCGATCATCATGCGCGCGACACAGGTAGGTGCCAACACCACGCTGGCACGCATCGTTGCCATGGTCGAGCGCGCGCAGGGATCGAAGCCTGCGATTGCCCGTCTTGCTGATCGAATCTCCGAGGTGTTCGTTCCCGCCATCCTGCTGATCGCCGTGGCGACCTTTGTCGGCTGGTACCTACTTGGGGCGGAGCCGCGCCTCGTGCGCGCCGTGGCCACCGCCATCGCCGTGCTCGTGGTCGCCTGCCCATGCGCCATGGGCCTCGCCACCCCCACCGCCGTGATCGCCGGCACCGGTCGCGGCGCCGAGGCGGGCATCCTTGTGCGCGACGCAGCCATCCTCGAGGCGGCGGGGAAGCTTCGCGCCGTCGTCTGGGATAAGACCGGCACCCTCACCCTCGGCCAGCACGCCCTCGTCGGCCGACTTGCCCTGGCCATCGGCCCACTCGCAGGCAACACCGATCGCCTCCTACACATTGCCGCCGCCGTCGAGAGCCCATCAGAGCACCCGCTCGCCCGCGCGATCGTGCGCGCCGCAGGCACCGTCACAGCAAGCGCCACCGACTTCGTCATGCACGCAGGGCACGGCGTGAGCGCCAGCCTTGACGGCGTCACCGTGCGCATCGGCACCGAGGCATTCACTAGCACCACTACGGCCGAGCTCACCTCTTGGGCAACAGCAGAGGCGGCCGCAGGGCGAACACCGCTCTTCATCTCAATGAACGGCGAGTCGGCCGGCGCGCTCAGCCTCGCTGACACTGTTCGCCCAGAGAGCGCCGCAGCAATCCGCGCACTCACCGCGCGCGGCATCGAGTCGTGGATCATCAGCGGCGATCGCCAGGAGGTGGTGAACGCCATCGCCCGCGATCTCAACATTCCACCAGAGCGCGCCCGCGGCGGTATTCTTCCTGGCGGCAAGGGTGAGGCAATCACCGAGATCCGACGCAGCAGCAGCGGACCCGTGGCGATGGTGGGGGATGGCGTGAACGATGCACCGGCCCTCGCCGCCGCCGACGTGGGCATCTCGATGGGTGGCGGTACTGAGATCGCGATTGACGCATCGGCTGCCACTCTGAGCGGCGCAGACCCGCGTGGTGTGCCACTCCTCGTTGATCTTTCGCGCGCCACCACGCGCATCATCAAGCAGAACCTTGCCTGGGCCTTTGGCTACAACATCCTCCTCGTGCCCCTCGCCGCCGGCCTCCTGCTTCCAACATTCGGAATTGGCCTTGACCCAGCACTCGCCGCTGCCGCTATGGGCGGATCGAGCGTGACGGTGGTGCTGAATGCCCTAAGGCTGCGAAGACTGCCACTAGAGCGAGAGCGGTTGAGCTAGCACCCCCTGCTAGGATTTCTCGAGTTACTGATTGGCGCAAGTTTGGTCGGCAAACTGTCGTCTCTGCCGCAGGTGCACGCGACAGCCGAGTCATAGCAAGGAGGTTCCCCCATATGGGATACACCCTGATTACGGGGGGCTCTCGAGGTCTTGGGTTCGAGTGTGCCAAGGCACTGCAGGCGAGCGGTCAAACGGTGCTTCTCCTCGCAAAGGATGAACCGCGCTTGGCCGCAGCTGCCCAAAGCCTAGGTTGTGAGTACCAGGTTGTTGACCTCGCGGATCTTGAGGCCACCGAGAAGGCATTCGCCGCGATCCTCGCCACCCGTGGTGCCCCCGATATCCTGATCCTTGCGCACGGGGTAATGAGCGAAAAGTCTTCCAAAACCTTCGCCACGAATATCGACGAGTGGCGCCGGGTGATGTCGATCAATCTAGATTCTGTGTTTTGCGCGTTGAACTCTCTCGCGAAGCCAATGGCTGAGGCGCGACAAGGGCGGGTGATTGTCTTCTCGGCGTGTCTTGGTCGTATGTCAGGACCAGGCAATGCAGGGGGCTTGGTGCCATATCGCGTGAGCAAGACGGGGGTCAATGCGCTCGTGCGCAACCTTGCGCATGAAACGCTCCACGGCAAGCGCGGTTTCCTGATCGACGCTGTCTGCCCGAATCACTCCCGAACCGATATGGGCGGGCCAAACGCACCCCTATCTGCCGCAGAGGGAGCAGATACGGCGATCTGGCTGGCAACGCGACCGTTCAACAGCGAGAGCGCTTCCGTTCAAGAGAAGCTGACTGGGGTGCTGTGGGAGGAGCGCCAGGTAATCCCATGGTGACCCCGCTCGGTCTTAAGCAGATCGACGCGACCGAGGATCCCCTCAAGCTACTGGCCGAGCACTTCGAGGGTCTCTATTCAGGGACCCCTGGTCTCAGTTCAATTCACGGCGGGCAACAGGCGGCCGACAGGGCGCTCCAGCAGCTCGATATCAGGGGGTATGCCGACCGCCGCTCGCAAGTGCTTCCACGGGCGAATCGAGGCGCGAGCGTGCTCTCGCCGTACATTCGTCACAACATGATCACGCTGCGCCAGGTGTATGACGCCGTACAGGGTGCACCAGCGAAAGATCGTGAGAAATTCCGCGATGAGCTCTGGTGGCAGGAGTATGCGCGCCACCTCTACGCCCGCATTGGAGTGCGCCTCTTCGAGAACCTGCGCTTTTCCGCCAACTGGAGTGGCGAGAGGAACGGCTGGAATCGGGAGATGCTCTGCATCGACGAAGTGGTCTCTGAGCTCGAGGGGGATGGGTGGCTCGTCAATCAGACTCGCATGTGGCTGGCATCCCACTGGACCGTTCGAAATGGCGTTGGCTGGATCTCGGGCCAGGAGCGCATGTTTCGTGAGCTCATCGATGGCTCCAGAGCCGCCAATCTGCTTGGGTGGCAGTGGACGGTGGGTGCGGGTACCGGCAAGCCTTACGGATTTGCGAAGTGGCAGGTAGACAAGCGGGCGCCAGGCATCTGTTCGCGATGTCCGCTCAAGGCCAACTGCCCGATAGAGGAGTTCCCGCGCGAGGTACACCTAGAGCAGCTTGAGCGAGATCCGCTCCTTGACAGCGATCCCGACGTGCGGCGCACCACTGGGCCGACCGCGCCCAGAATCGAACGCTCTGCAACCCACGTGCTCCTCACGATCGATTCGCTCGGACTTCACGATCCGGCGCTTGTGGCTAATCCAACGCTGCCTGCGCTCTTTGTGTTCAATGAGGGTGCATTGAGGAAGCTGCAGCTGAGCGCGCGACGCATTGGCTTCTACCTGCAGACGCTGGGCGAGCTCAGTGCTCAGCGAGGTGTAGAGGTATACATCGGTGATCCTTACCAGTTCGCCGAAGAGCATCCGGTAGCCGTAACGTACGCGCCCGTTCCTTCGTTTAGGAAGTTCACGTCACTCGCTGAGGTGCACCCATACCCGTGGTTGAAACTGCCGTCTGTAGGATCGGTTCGTAGCTTCTCCTCGTGGCGATAACAACTGTCCTTGTAGGGCGCCGCTGAGCTAGCGAAGCTTTCCGAAGAGCGCCGAGGCGTTCTGGCCACCGAAGCCGAAGCCATTGATCAGCACGCGGTCAACTGGCTGATTGTTGCGCGCGGTGTGCGGCACATAGTCGAGGTCGCACTCAGGGTCGGGCGTGTCGAGGTTGATCGTTGGGGGCACGGTGCCCGTCTCGATCGCCTTGATGGCGGCAAGTCCGGCAACGGCGCCAGCACCTCCCAAGAGGTGCCCAACCATGCTCTTAGGAGAGCTGATCGGAATCTTGTAGGCGTGATCGCCAAGGGCGCGCTTGATCGCCTTCGTCTCGGTGAGGTCGTTGAGTGGGGTGCTGGTGCCGTGCGCCACGATGTAGCTGATATCGTCGATCACGGCGCCGCCATCGAGGATCGCCTTGGTCATGGAGCCTGCCGCGCCGCGGCCGGTTGGCTCTGGGGCGCTGATATGGAATGCGTCGGCGGTTGCGCCGGCACCCAGCAGCTCGGCACGAATCGTGGCGCCGCGCGCCTTGGCGTGGGCGAGCGACTCGACCACGAAGACTGCGCCACCCTCGCCGAAGACGAAGCCGTCGCGGTTCTTGTCGAACGGTCGGCTGGCGTGCATTGGGTCATCGTTGCGCTTGCTGAGGGCGCCCATGTTGCTGAGGGCGGCGAAGGCCATCGGCAAGAGTGGTGCCTCGACGCCGCCGGCAACGACCACGTCGGCCTCGCCGCTGCGGATTAGACGAAGCGCATCTTGAAAGGCGAGCACGCCCGTGGCGCAGGCGGCGGCCTGGGTGATGGCGGCGCCGGTGAGGCCGTACTTCATGCTGACCATGCAGGCGCCCATGCTTGGGCTGAGGGCGGGAATGGCGAAGGCGCTCACGAAGCGGCCGCCCTTCTCGCGATACGCATCGCTCCCCATGGTGACCTGCTCGATGCCGCCACCGCCGGTGTTGATCACCGTGGCGACGCGGTCGCGGCGCTCTGGCTCCCAGCTGGCGATGTCGGCGAGTCCGGCATGTTCGATGGCTTCCGTGGCGGCGGCGATCGCGAACTGCACGAAGCGGCTCATACGGCGCGCCATCTTCATATCCATGGTGAGGAGCGGATCGAAGCCCTTTACCTCGGCGGCGATGCGCACGTCGTTTGGTGAGGCGTCGAAGTGGGTGATGGGGCCCGCACCTGAGCGTCCTGCGATCAGGCTCTCCCAGTACTCGCCGGCGCTATTGCCGATTGGTGTGATCGCGCCGTAGCCGGTGATGACCGCGCGCTGGGCGTCCGTTCGTGCTGGGATGGTGCTCATGGCTCCTCCTACTTTCCGGTCCAGCGTCGCAACACGATGGCGCCATTATGCCCACCGAGCCCAACGTTGTTGCTCACCGCGGCGCGAATCTCGGCCGAGCGTGTTTCGAGGTTGACGTTCAGATTGCAGGCGGGGTCCACGTTCTTCGTATGGAGCGTTCCCGGGATTACCTGGTGATGCAGCGAGAGGGTCGTGAAGACCGCCTCAACCGCACCCGCGGCACCCATGAGGTGGCCGGTCAGCGACTTCGTTGCTGAGATGGGAATCTCTGCGGCACGTGGCCCGAAGGAGGCGTGGAAGGCGAGCGCCTCACGCTCATCGCCCACCGGCGTGCTGGTGCCGTGCGGATTGATCAGGTCAATCTCGGTCGGGTCGATCTTGCCGCGCTGCAGCGCCCACCTGATGGAGCGCGCTGAGCCGGCGCCACCCTCGATCGGCTGGATCATGTCGTGCGCATCGGCGGAGCTGCCGTAGCCGACCACCTCGGCGTAGATCGTGGCGCCACGCGCCGTGGCCGAGGCGAGATCTTCGACAATGAAGGCGCCCGCCCCTTCGCCGAGAACGAAGCCGGCGCGATCCACGTCGTACGGTCGGCAGGCCGATGCTGGCCCTTCGCCGTCGCGGGGGCCGGCGAGGCCACGCATGTTCATGAAGCCGATGTGTGCCACCTCAAGGAGTGGATTCTCGGTGGAGCCAGCGATGACGGCGGTCACGTCGCCGCGCTTGATCGCCTCAGCCGCCTCGCCCAGGGCGTGCGTGCCGGTGGCGCAGGCGGAGACGACCGCCAGGTTGTGCCCCACGGCGCCCGACTCAATGGCGATCATTCCCGAGGTGCTGTCGACAAGGCCGTGGGCGATGAAGGTCGGGGCAACGGCGCGCGGCCCCTTCTCCTTCCAGCTCATCTGGTTCTCAATGAAGAGCCCCTGCCCGCCAGCGCCCGAGCCGAAGACGACGCCGACCTCTTCACGGTTCGCGTCGGTGATCTCGAGCCCTGAGTCGCGCAGCGCGGCCATTGCCGCAGCCACGCCCCAATGGATCTCGGGGCCGGTGCGTCGAATCTGCTTTGCGTCGAGGAACTGGGTGACGTCAAAGTTTTTCACCTCGCCCGCGACCACGTAGGGGGCGTAGGGGGTTGGGTCCCAGTGGGTGATCTGCGCGATGCCGCTGCGCCCTTCGGTGAGTGACGTCCACACGTCGCCAACGGTGTTGCCAATCGGCGAGACGATGCCGAGTCCGGTGATGACGACGCGTCGGGTGTGATCTGGCTCGCGCATACTGCTACTCCTTCACTACTTAGGCTGCTGGGCTTACTTCTTCAATGGAGAGGATCTCGGCGCCATCGGCCGACGGGATTCGCTTCACAAGTCCGGCGAGCACACGACCCGAGCCGACCTCGATGTAGCGCTTCGTGCCAGCGGCCGCCATCGCATTCACCGCGGCGATCCAGTCAACACCACCGGTGAGGTGATTCGAGAGTTCGTCGCGTAGCTGCGCGGCGGTGGTGATGCGCGCGGCGGTGGCGTTGGCGAGCATCGGGGTCTTCGGATCGGCAATAGTCACGGCGGCGAGCGCCTCGCGCATGCCGGCGGCGGCCTCCTCCATCAGTGGTGAGTGGCTGGCGATGCTGACCTGCAGTCGCACGGCGCGCTTTGCGCCTGCAGCACTTGCGGCGGCAACGGCGGCCTCAATGGCGGCGACTTCACCGGAGAGCACGATCTGCCCCGGCGAGTTGCGATTGGCGAAGACCAAGATGCCGAGCTTTGCGCCAGCGGCGATCACGTCGGCCTCGGCGCTCTCTGGGAGACCGAGGATGGCGGCCATGGCGCCGGGTCGTCCGCCACCCGATGCCTGCATCAGTTCGCCGCGCCGGCGCGCGAGTCGGACACCGTCAGCAACGGAGAGCGCGCCAGCGGCGACTGCGGCGGCATACTGGCCGGCCGAGTGTCCGGCGATCAGGATCGGTTCGTCGAGTGGGGTGCCTGCGGATGCGGCGCGTTCGCGCGCGGCGGCAAGGAGGGCGATCGAGATCGTGAGGATGGCGGGCTGCGCCACCTCGGTGCGCTCGAGGGCCTCAACGGGGCCGGTCGCCATTAGTTGGCCGAGTGACTGGCCGAGGGCGGCTTCAGCCTCGGCGAGGACGGCGCGTGCGGCGGGGGAGGCTGCGAGGGTGGCGGCACCCATGCCGACGCTCTGCGAGCCCTGCCCAGGGAAGATCCACGAGGTATTCGGTGACATGCGGGGAATCGTAGCCGCCCGACTGGGCTCGCCGCGCTAATGTATGCGCATATGCATACACCTCGCCGGAACCGAATTGCTGAGATCGCCAAGGCCGCCGAGGGGCTGCGCAGCCGCCTCCCCGCCGCAGTCCGCGTTGCCCGCGGCGAGATGGGGGAGAGCCCGCTCGACGAGGTGTCGCGACGCCGGCAGAGTCTCGGTGAGATCGGCGGGCGCATCGTCTCCATCCGTCGCCTCTGGCGCGAGCTCGTGCTTTCAACGGCGCAGCAGCTGGCACCGAGCGAACTCTCACTCGCGCAGGTCGCCGCGCTCTATCTACTCGCTGACGGGAGGCCGCGATCGGTAGGGGAGATCGCTCGAGACCTCGGCCGCTCGCATTCGGCGACCAGTCGCCTGGTGAGCTTCTTGCACGAGCGTCGCTATCTGCGCGCCGCGCCAACGAGTGATGCCCGTGTGCGCCGATCGCAGCTTGCTCCAAGCGGCGAAGCGCTCCTCACCTCCATTGATCGCGGTCGCGCGGAACAGTTTGTGGATCTGGTGCGACGACTACCGAAAGCGGAGCGCGGTCTAGTTGCTGCAGCGGTTGCCGCTCTGGCAACGCGCGCGCCGGTTACTCCCCCGCGTACCCCATAGCCACGTCGTAGAGGACCTCAACGCCCCAGGCGAGGGCCTCTTGTGAGACGCGCTCGTCGATGCCGTGCAATCGCTCCATGAAGCGCTCCTTTGGATCAAGCAGATACGGTGAGAATCCGTACGTTGGAATGCCGGCTGGCACGGTGATCTTCGCGTCGGTCGCATACGGCGCAACGGCGGGCATCAAGATCGCCTCGCTATCGCGGGTGCGAATCGCGGCACTAGCGATTCCGAGGATCTCGTGGTCCATCAGGTTGCTGATCGCGTCACCAAACTCGATGAGGTCAAGCTTCACGAACGGCGCAAGGTCTGCACCGATGCGGTCGAGCATGTTGCGCTCTGCAGCTTCGCGCGTTGTCCCTGGAAGGATGCGGCTATCGACGGTGAGGGTTGCCGATCCTGGCAACACGTTGGAGCGAATGCCCGAGGTCAGGATCGTTGGGGCGAAGGTGTCGCGCAGCACGGCGCGCAGCGCTCGCAGGAGCTCAGGGGCACAGCCTGCGGCCGACGCTTCGGCATTGAGCTCCTTGGCGTCGTCAAAGGTCTTCTCGCTGAGGAGGCGCTCCAGGCGACCGAGGGCGCCGGCTGGGAGGGCGGCACGAAGTGCGGCAAGAAGCGCCTCGTTCTCGGGCACGATTTGCACTGGGCCAGGCACTGAGACGCGCTCCACCACCAGAGCGGCTCGGAGCAGGGCGTTGTCGCTGTCGGGCATCGATGCGTGACCCCAACGACCGCTGACGGTGATGGTGAATCGGGCGAAGCCCTTCTCGGCCACCTGCAGCGGGTAGATGCGACGACCAGCGGCGGTGATCGTCATGCCACCCGCCTCGGTGAGGCCGACTGCGGCGTCGAGCCAGTGCTTGCGATCCTTCAGAACGAGCGCAATCCCGTCGAGACCGCCCGTCTCTTCGTCGGCGGTCGCGGTGAGGATGATGTCGCGACGCAACCCAGGGATCACATCTTTCGCTGGGTTGAGACCGGCGGCGCGGGCGCGGGCGCAGAGGAGTCGAATCACGCCGACCTGCACCGCTAGGGCGCCCTTCATATCAACGGCACCACGCCCCCAGATGTAACCCTCTTTGACGACGCCTTCAAACGGATCAACTGTCCAGCCATCCTGGTTGGCGGGCACCACGTCGAGGTGGGCGAAGAGGAGGAGCGCGCCATCTTTTGGATCGCGTGGGTCGAGCTTCGGATTTGCAGCGGAGGCGCTGCCGCGCAGTCGCACGCTGACATTGCCGCGGAGGGGGATTGGCTCAAAGAACTCAGGCTCGAGGCCCTCACGGCGGAGCAGTTCAATCAGCACCTTGGCCGCGCGCGTCTCGTTCCCTGGTGGGTTCACGCTCTCGGCGCGAATTAGCTTCACCAGATCGTCACCCGCCTCGGCGCCGATGCGCTTCAGTAGTGCGGCATCAACGGAGGCGGAGGGGAGGCCCTGCGGGAAGTGATCCGCGGCGGTTGCGGTGAAGCGCGAGGTGCCGCTCACTGGCCAACACCGGCGATCGTGAGGATGAGCTGCAAGATGAGTGCTCCAAGCGTGATGCCGACGATGGCGCCGACGATGAGTTTCACGCCGCGCCTACCGCTGCGCTCGTCGGCATCAGCCTTCGTCTGTTGTGCCTGCGTGAGTTGGTCGCCCCCCGGAATTGCTGGGGCGTCAAGGCCACGTAGGCCACCACGTGGGTCATTTGGATCAATCGCCTTCTCTGCGCTCATCGGTCGGTTGATCCTTTCAGCGCCTTGGCGAGGCGCACCCCTGTGGTGATGGCGCCATCTGACGCGCTGCTCACCAAGGCAGCGTACTTCGCCCAGACTCCGCCAGCGTAGTGTGGCGCGGGGGCGCGCCATGCTACGCGACGGGCCGCGAGCTCGCTCTCGGCGACCTCAATGCGCAGCTCGTGCGAGTCAACATCGATGGTGACGGTGTCGCCTTCATGAACGAGGGCGATCGGTCCGCCGAGCGCCGCCTCAGGAGCAATGTGCGCCACCATAAAGCCGTGGGTTGCGCCAGAGAATCGGCCGTCCGTAATGAGTGCGACCTCGTCGCCGAGTCCCTGTCCCACGAGTGCGGCGGTCACGGCGAGCATCTCGCGCATTCCTGGTCCGCCGACTGGCCCTTCGTAGCGAATCACGACGACGTCGCGGGCAACGATGCCGTTTGCGCGGATCGCGGCGAAGGCCGCCTCCTCGGAATCGAAGACGCGCGCCGGTCCGCTGTGATGTCGGCGCTCGTGTCCGGCGAGCTTCACGATCGCACCCTCAGGTGCGAGGCTGCCGCGCAGCACGGTGAGGCCGCCCGTCTTCTTGATTGGGTTGTTGATCGGGCGAATCACATCTTGCCCTGCGCGCTCGTTCGCCTGCGACGCGATCTCACCCATCGTTCGCCCATCGACACCCTGCTCGTTCAGGTGGAGCAGGCCACCGGCGGCAAGTTCACGCAACACCAGCGCAATGCCACCAGCCTTATAGAGATCGAGTGCGGCGTACGAGCCACCAGGAATCAGATTGCCGATGACGGGCGTTGACTCACCGAGGCGCTCGAAGGCTTCGATCTCGAGGGGAAGGTCGAACTCGCGCGCAATCGCGAGCAGGTGGAGCACCGCGTTCGTTGAGCCGGCGGTTGCACCAACGGCGCGAATCGCATTCTCGAGGGCCTTGCTGGTGACGATGTCGCGCGGCTTCAGGTTCTTGCGCACCAGCTCCACGGCGATCTCGCCCGAGCGCTCGGCGGCGGCGATCTTGTCGGGGTCGGTGGCGGGGATGCCGTTGAGGCCGGCGGGGGAGAGGCCGATCACTTCGAGCGCCATGCTCATCGTGTTGGCGGTGAACTGACCACCGCAGGCGCCCGCCCCTGGGCAGGCGGCGTTCTCAAGATCCCAGAGCTCCTCGGCGGTGATCTTCCCCGCGTTGTACGAGCCGACCGCCTCGAAGACGCTCTGCACGGTTACATCCTTCCCCTTATAGGAGCCGGGAAGGATCGTGCCGTTATAGAGGACGAGTCCAGGAATGTTCAGGCGGCCGAGCGCCATCGCGGCACCTGGGCTGGTCTTGTCGCAGCCGGTGAGGCAGACGATGCCGTCAAAGCTGTGCCCCATGGAGACGAGCTCAATGGAGTCGGCGATGATTTCGCGCGAGATGAGCGATGCCTTCATCCCTTCGGTCCCCATCGCCACGCCGTCGGAGACGGAGATGGTGCCGAACTCCATCGGCGTGCCGCCGGCGCGTCGAATGCCGCGCTTCACCGCATCGGCCAACTCGCGCTGATTCAAGTTGCACGGCATCGTCTCGATCCAGGTGGTGGCAACGCCAATGATCGGCTTGGCGAGATCTTCGTCGGTGAAGCCGACCGCCTTCAACATTGCGCGTGCTGGTGCGCGGTCTGGTCCGTCGGTCATGGCGGCGGAGTGCCGCTTCGCTGGGTCGCTCGCGCGGTCGTACGGGTTCTTGCTCATCGCGGTGTGTTTGGTTGCAGGGTGTTGATGGTTCCTGGGTGCGATGTCTCGTGCGCCTCGATCTTGCCGCCCTGCGTGCGGATGTAGTCGAGCTCGTCAAGTCCGTCGAGCAACATCTTCTGGCTGAAGAGGTCGATCGGGAAGTGGTGCGCGGCACCATCGGGGGTCGTCAGGGTTGCTGTTGCGAGGTCAATCGTGACCGTTGCAGCAAGGTCGTCTTTTGCGATCTGCATCAGTGTGGCGTGGAGTGGTGCCGGCAGGACGATCGGCAGAATGCCGTTTTTCAGCGCGTTCGACTTAAAGATGTCGGCGAAGCTCGTGGCGAGGATCGCCTTGATGCCGAAGGCGCCAAGGGCCCACGGCGCATGTTCACGGCTGGAGCCGGTGCCGAAGTTGTCGCCCGCAACGAGGATGCCGTGGCCGGCGTAGCGCGGCTCGTCAATCACGAACGGTGGGCTCTTCTTGCTGCCGTCGGCCTCGAAGCGCCAGTCGTGGAAGAGGGCATCGGCGAGGCCCGCCTTGTCGATGACTTTTAGGTAGCGGGCGGGGACGATCTGATCGGTGTCGACGTTCTCGGCGGGGAGTGGCACGAGCCCCGTGGCGAAGGTGCCGACCTTTGGGGCGGCCATCAGCGGCTCATCCCTGGAAGGGTGCGTGGATCGGCGATCACGCCAGTGAGCGCAGTGGCGGCGGCGGTGAGTGGTGAGGCCAAGAAGGTGCGACCCCCCTTCCCCTGGCGCCCCTCGAAGTTGCGGTTCGAGGTGCTGATCGCGTACTCGCCTGGGGCGAGCTGGTCGCCATTCATGGCGATGCACATCGAGCAGCCCGCCTCGCGCCAATCGGCACCGGCGTCGCGGAAGATCGTGTCGAGCCCTTCGCGTTCGGCCTGTCGCTTCACGTCGGCCGAACCTGGCACCACCATCACGCGCACGCCCTTTGCAACGGTATGACCCTTGAGAACATTCGCGGCGAGGCGCAAGTCGCTGATGCGACCGTTGGTGCAACTGCCAATGAAGACGGTGTTGACCGGTCGACCAATGATGCTGTCGCCCGCGCGCAGATCCATGTACTCCAGCGCGCGTGTCAGTGCGCGTGCGGCGGCGGGATCAGATTCGTCGGCAGGATTTGGAATGGTGCCGCTGATCGGCAGGCCCATTCCAGGGTTCGTGCCGTAGGTGACCATCGGCTCCAATGTGTTTGCATCAATGACGATCTCTTTGTCGTAGGTTGCACCTTCATCACTGGTGAGCGTTCGCCAGCGCGCGACGGCGGCATCCCAGTCGGCGCCCTGTGGCGCATGTGGTCGCCCCTTCAAGTAGGCAAACGTCGTCTCGTCGGGGGCGACGAGACCGGCACGCGCGCCACCCTCGATGCTCATATTGCAGATCGTCATGCGCTCCTCCATGGAGAGAGCGCGAATGGCGGAGCCCGCATATTCAAAGACGTGACCGGTGCCGCCGCCGACACCGATGCGCGCGATCAGCGCGAGGATGATGTCCTTTGCGGAGACGCCTGGTCGCAACGTTCCATCAACGCGCACCAGATAGGTCTTCGGTTTGCGCTGCAGCAGGCACTGGGTGGCGAGGACCATCTCGACTTCGCTGGTGCCGATGCCGAAGGCCAGCGCGCCGAACGCACCGTGGGTTGCGGTGTGTGAGTCGCCACAGACGATCGTTGCGCCAGGCTGCGTGAGGCCGAGCTCTGGCCCAATCACGTGCACGATCCCCTGATTTGGCGACTCCCAGCCGTGCAGGGGGACGCCGAATTCGGCGCAGTTCGCCTCGAGCTGCTTCACCTGAGCGGCGGCCATCTCGTCGGCGATCGGCAGGTTGCGTGGCGTGGTGGGAATGGAGTGGTCAGCGGTGGCCACCGTGCGGTCAGGGCGGCGAACCTTCAGCCCGCGGCCGCGGAGGCCGGTAAAGGCCTGGGGGCTGGTGACTTCGTGCACGAGATGCAGATCGATCGCGAGGATGGCGGGCGCCCCCTCCTGCTGATCGACAACGTGCTCGTTCCAGATCTTTTCAATGATGGTCTTCGGCATAGAGCGAGCCTACCAGAGTGCCCCGGAAATGGGGTGGTCAGCACATCGGTGCCGTACTGCCAGCCGCGCGCTGCAAGGTCCGCATCGAAGCGTGCCTGATACGGGGCGTAGGCGGCATCAAGCGTCTGGTCGCCGTAATCCATCCAGATGCGGTGGCGTCCTGGCGGCGGAAGCAGATCAGCAAGGCCCGCCCCCATCAGGCCATCCCCAAGCGGCAGGTGCGTGGAGAGGGCGAGCGCCGATCCCCAGGTTTCTGGGTGTCGCGCCAACGCATAGAGCGAGGCGAGGGCGCCCATTGACGAACCGCAGACGGCGGTGCGCTCGCGTGATGCGGTGATGCCGAACGTTTCGCGCGCCCACGGCACCACCTGCGTGGCGAGCAGATCTTGGTAGTCATCGCCGCGCAACGTGTGATCGTTGATCGCCCATGAGGCGGTCGGCCCGCCGATCTCATGCCAGATCTGTGGGTAGCGCTCCATCACCGCCTGCGGCGCGAGCTCTTGGAAGCGGCGGCTCTCGTCAGGGACCCAGACGGCCACGATCAGTGGCTGCAGTTCAGGGTGTGCTGGTGCGATCTCGCGTTCGACCGCGTCGACGACGCCCCAGGTCACACCAACCGTGGAGGTTTCCGTATGAAAAACATTCTTGCCGTCGTGCATTACTAAGAGCGGCGTCGTTGGCGAGAGGGTGGGGGGCACCCAGGCCTCAATCGCGTGGTGCCCAATCTGATGATGGGTGATCTTCATGGCGCGAGACTAGCGCGCGGCGTGGGATACTGCCGCCATGGAAGCGAAGGTATTTGGCCCACTCTTCTCGCGTGTCGGAATCCTTCCGGCGGTCGCTGCGCAGGATGCCGCGGTCTTGTCGGCCTGGGCTGACGCGGCGCTCGATGCCGGTGTGCCAGCGCTCGAACTCTTCCTACGTGGGGAAGGCGCCGAAGCCGCTGTGATTACGGCGATGCAATCACTCCGCTCCAGCCACCCAACCCTCGCTGTTGGCGCAGGGAGCGTCTACGACGCGGCAACGGCGAAGCGCATGATCGATGCGGGCGCTCGGTTCCTCGTCTCACCGATCACCGACCCCGCAACGGGCGCCGCCGCGACCGCCGCCGGAATCGATTGGCTCCCCGGTGCGTTCACACCAACCGAGATTGCCCTCGCGGAACGATCTGGCGCCACCTACGTGAAGCTGTTCCCCGCAGCAGCGATCAACGCGCCAGCATTTATTCGTGCAACGTTGGCACCGAGCCCAACGAGCAAGATCGTGCCCACGAACGTTGGCCTCGACGAGATCGCTGCACTTGTGGCCGCTGGCGCCGCAGGCTTCGGCGTTGGGCCGAAGCTCTTGGATGGCGCCGACCCTCGGAGCGCCACGGCGATCGCCGCTCGGCTGCGCGCCGCTCGCGAGGCTGCCGGACACCCCGCGTGAGCATCGACAACAGCGCGCTCCCAACCTATGACCGTCACGACGGAGCACTGCCCGCAAGCGTTGACCTCATCGTCATTGGTGCAGGCGTCGCTGGTGCAGCCACCGCCTACTTTGCGGCGCGCGCCGGACTCAAAGTTCTCGTCATCGAGCGCCGCAGCAGCATCGCCTCGCTCACCACCGCCGCTGCAACCGGCGCATTTCGATTACAGCACGACAACGCCGATGAGCTTGCGCTCGTGCAAGAGGGCCTGCCACTCTATTTGAACTTTGCCGAAGAGTCGGGCCTTACGGGATGGAACCTCGATATTCGGCAGCAGGGGTACCTCTTCTGTAGCCGTACCGAAGCGAGTGTTGCAAAGGGTCGAGAACTTGTTGCGCTGCAGCGAACGTTCGGACTCACCGATGTGGAGCTGTTGAGCGGTGACGAGGCGCGTGCGCGTTGGACGTATCTCTCTCCTGAGATTCGACAGGTGCGCTTCCGCGCCGGCGACGGCTTCATTGATCAGGTCGCACTTACGAACGGCTATGCCACGGCGTCGTCACACGCGGCACACATCAGTGGCGCGAGTGGTTCAGGCCGCGCCACCTATGCACTGGAGACTACGGCCACCGGATTCGTACGAGATGCGAGCGGCGGCGTTACGGGGGTAACGACAAACCGTGGGGCGGTACATGCGCCGCACACGGTGATCGCTGCCGGTCCGTGGAGTGGTGTTATCGCCAAGCTCGCCGCTCTCGATCTAGCGATCGCACCAACGATTCGCCAAAAACTTGTCATCCCGAATCTTCCAGTGATTGATCAGTTGGGACCGATGACGATCGATGATGAGACGGGATCGCACTGGCGCCCAGCGCTTGCCGGCGCATATGCGTTGCGCACCGATCCAACGACGCCCGTCGGCGAGCCGCTCCTTGAGGTGCCAACCGACGATGCGATGGCTCACGCGCTCCTCGATCCCGCATCCCCAACATCGCTGGCTTTGCTGGCCCCGTTCTGGCGCGATGTCTGGCGCGATGGCCCACCGGCGTGGCGCCTCCAGGCGGGACAATATGAATACACCCCAGATCATCGACCCTTCATTGGGCCTACCGATCAGCCAGGCCTCTTCGTGAACACCGGCTATTCAGGTCACGGGGTCATGTGTAGCGCCGGCGGCGCCCGCCGCACCGTTGACCTGCTGTTGGGGCGTGCCGCAGCGGCCGAAGAGCCATTCCGTGTCGGCC